>JBAZVU010000001.1:0-8188 GCA_041660725.1 Candidatus Micrarchaeia archaeon
GGCTCCTGCGACGCTTATATTGTGAGGGGTGCTGTAGGAGAGGTTCTGCTGCTGAGTGCCGTTCTCGACTGCCGTGCCGTTCTGCTTGTATTGGGTGATGTTAAGGAATATTTGCCCGTTGGCGTCTGTGACGTTGTTGAAGATGATGGACATAAGGGAAGTGGAGATGTTCAATGAGCGTGCCACTGCTGGCTCATTCGTCGTGTTGGAAATGTTGATTGTCTTCCTGTGCGCTACTGAGAGGTTGCTGTTGCTGCTGTCGAAGCAGAAGGAGCCGTTGAGGTGGCTGACGTTCAAGAGGTACGCGGTGCTGCTGCTGTAAAGGCAGAGAGAAGTGGAGTTGAGGAGAGTGCTGTCCAATATAGAGAGGTTGCCTGAGGAGAGATTGAGAAGGTTGCTTGCAGTGGTGTTCTCCACTGAAAGGTTGAAGCTGCTTGAAGAGTTGATGTTCAAGGATGAGTTCTTCAAGATGCAGTTCTTGATGTGGGTGTTGTTGGCCTGCACCTCTACGGCTGTGCCGTAGGTGCCTGCGCCTGTGATGCTGAAGCCTGCGCAGTCCAGTGTGAGGTCGTTTTGGAGAATATAGAAACAGGAAGAAGAGAAATCCTCGTTCTTCCCCAAGGTATAGTTAGAAGTGAGAACGCCACAGGCGGAAATCGTGTGTTCTGATTGCCCTATGAAGGTTGCATTTGGATAGGGCAGGTTGAGGTCAATGGAGCGGACGGCAAGCCACCTTATTGCGTTCCAGGGGCGCGGCATCGTGTAATAGACAGTGATGCGCATGTGGTCTACATTCGCGGTTGTCACGGTGAAATCGCAGTCGTAAATGTAGGCGGAGAGATACGCGCCGAAGCCGTTGTCATTTATCTCGGCTGGAGTCCAAGTAGTTCCCCAGAGTTCAGAGCTGTTTCCGTAGGAGGCATAACTGTCTGCGCCGCCCCAGTCGCCAGCTAGAGCCTTGTTGTTGCCTACGAAGGCATTATTTTTTGTAAGGAAAACTGACCTGTCAAGGACTTCGAAGCCAGTTGGCGGCCCTGGCGTGCCGCAGCCTGAGGAAACGTGCTTCTCTATCTCCAATTTTATTCCGCTTATGACAGCTTCAGATGGGATGGCAAAGCTGAAATTCGTGGCATTCAGGCCAGCCGTTGTTCCTGCTCCGCCAATACGGGTGCCAGAGTGAGAGGCCGTTGCATAGGCGTTGTCACTTGCTCCTATATTTACGGGAGTTGTCCAGGTAGTGTTATCATTCGTCGTGGTTCCATTTCGCGTTCCGTTGAGCTGTGGGAATGGGACATTGCGCATGGCAACCAGGACTGTAGACGGTCCCGCCATCTGCGAATCTCCGCCTAGGTCGCTCATGCGCAAGGTATTCATGTCGTTAGCATAGTAGGTGCTGCTATTTGAGAAATAAGGCAGCCTGAAGGTGTAGAAGCTTCCTGATGGCTCCCCTGAGAAGCACTTGGTGACGTTATTTGTGCTTGAATACTGCATGAGCATACAGGTTCCGTTTGCGTTTTGGGTGCGCTCCAGCGTATCTATGGTGTCCGAGCCACTGCCTGAGAAGCCGAAACGGATGTCATTTCCAACTACGCTGCTCGTTGTTGAGAGGTCTATCTCGCCGATAAGCTCGGACTGGTTTACTCCGAAGGAATTGGTGCTTATCAGTTCAAACTCATTGAAAGTCCCGCCAGTCCAGTTGGAGATGTTCAAGTAGTCGGCGGGGGAAACGGAATCATTTATGAGGGTTCCGTCAGTATATGTCCACAGGCTAGAGTTGATTGCGTGTGTGCCATTTCCGTATAGTGGGAAATCTTCGCCGAGAGGTGAATGCACGTTTTTGATGTCGCTGACGCAGCTTGCATTTGCATAGCCATAATAGAGGCGCATTCCGCCGCCATCTGCCGTGACATTCGATGAGTTGAACTGGATTTCGCTTATGCCATTAGTTGCGGAATTATTGCTCTGAATGAATATGCCGAACTCGTACTTGTCTGTGCTGTTTGCCCATACTGGCCGAAGGTCGCAGAGGTCAGCGCGGGCATGGGCATAGTTGAATGGAGTTAGCGCGTCATTGAGATGGAGAAACTGGCCTGTTCCAGTTTTGAAAGCTCCTGAAATATTTATCGTGATCCAGTAGGAGTAGTTGCTGTCATTGAATGGCACTTGATAGGCGGCAGCCTGTCCACAGAGAAGCAGAAGAAAAACGGCAACGACTATTCGCGTCCCGAAGCGCGCGCTCATAATGGCGTTTTACTGCCGTTCTTTAAAAGGATTTCTATATTGGCAAAGGTGAGTCGCGGGTTTCCCCGCGACTGTTCAGAGGTTGAATCCCTGAACGCAGAATGTTGTTCTTCAGACGCTAAGATGCCTGACGATAGGTTTATAAAGGTTGGTGGTGTAGATACTACTGCGGACTACCGAGGTAGTCCAGCCGTATGAGGCGTGGTGGCAGAATCGGTAAATGCGCCTTCCTTAAGAGAAGGCGGCGTTCTTCAGACGCTTTGCGGGTTCGAATCCCGCCCACGCCTGTCAGCGCGATGGCGTTCGCGCAGGTGGTTGAAATGAAGAAACTTGCACAAGAAAAAGAAAAAGTGCTTGGACTTATCCAGCACGGAGATTTGCTTCTTTCTAAATTTGCAAAGCTTCGTGTCGGCGACATAATCCTTTACGATGTGAATACAGGCACGTTCGAGAAGATAATGCACGCGGAAATAGGGTGATTTTGATGGACGAAAAAAATGCGGTGGTGTTTTTATGGAATTGAAAAGCGAGGATTGGACTTTGGAGTACCTTCAGAAGCTCTTTGGAGATAGCTACCACATCAAGCTTGACAGCTTCAAAAACTCTGTGCATACACATTTCTCGGTACGCAAGAGGAGCGACGATAAATATGGAATCTCGTATTCTAAATGGACGGGAACCTACAACTACATCGTAGGCAGGGTTCATTTCCATGGAAAGCAGCATGGAATGATGGTGTATGGTCTACAGGACTTGAAAGAGGTTTATTCGGACGAAGAGATGGTGAAGCAGGCTAAGAAAGTGTTGGATGTTCCGCTATGAGTGCTGAGAAAAGGATGGGGTGGGATGATGGGAATTGAGATTGATGACTGCTTGAAGGGCGAGTATGCAATGAATGAAATGACTGGGCAAGTAGGCATGATAATAGGAAGAAAAGTAGATATGGGATGGTTAGGGGGACGCGTTCTTGGCTTTATTATACGTCTTAAAAATGGAAAAGAAGTCGTATGGCAAGATGTTGAGTTCCACTCCATTTCAAAGCGCACGGCAAAGAAGCAGCTTGCAATCAGAAAAAAGAGGTGAGATTGATGCCAGCAGAGAGTTCGTATAAGATGTGGGATTCGCATAGGAAGAACCTGGAAGACACCATGACGCTCTTCGACAAGCGCGGCATGGATTCGCTTCCAGTGGAGTTCAAGTCAGACCCTGAGATAGCAGAGGCCATAAAGCAGTATCAGAAACAGCGCAGCTTCGGCGCGCTCATCAACATTCAGGCCTTGGTGTTCAGGCAAATCATTCAGGAGAAGAAGAAGGGGGCGAGATAGATGATACGACTTTGGTATGTTGAGGTCAATGGAGCTGCGTATTATTACCCTTCAGTGAAGCTACAGACCGCCGTCTTTAGCCTAGCGAAGTCATACGCGCCGAAGAAGCCGCCATTCAAAGTAACCATAGCCCTCAGGGAAGCGACGCCTGAAGAATATGCGTCCTGGGAGAGAATAAAGGCGAAGAAAGAGGTTGAGAAAAATGCCGACGTACATCGGAATGCGCAAAGTTGATGCGAACTGCATTACTTGCGGCTTGGAGTGGCATACTCCGAATGCGCAGGGCGTTGCAGCCGTTCACGCGAGAAAGTATGGACATGAAGTCGCCGTAGATGTCTATCAGGCGATAACATATAGAGGATAGGCGGTGTGGTGATGGAAGGAAAAAATCAAGATTGTAGATGTAGGATGTCTGATTACTACTGTGTTCTCCCTGACATGCATACTGGAGAGCATAAATGCATTCATCAGATTACGGAGGAAGAAGCCAAAAAGTTGGGTGTGCATGGTGAGTGGCTACGAATAAATAGTGTCTTTAGAAGTGATGGTAAGGTATCAGTTCAGGCGATGATACAGGAGGGTGGCGTTAAAGAAATCACAACTGATTTCAAGAAAGACTTTAAGGGGATTTCGAGGGGGATATGATGAACCAAATTAAGAACCTACGGCTTCTTTATATTTTTCTGCCGATGCTTCTGCTTATATTATGCAGCATTTTTCTTACTGGACTTATCATGATTCCTGAGATGCTTTCTCAGGATATTTTACTAGGTCTTCTTGCAAGTGCGGCAGTAGTAATAGGAGTGCTTGGAAATATTGGCTTTATTCTTAAGGTTTGGGAAGACTATCAGGGAGGATATTGACATGGATAGAAAGCTTCCTGGTTTTCCACCATCCATTGAAGGCCGCCTGCGCGAGGTCTTCGACGACCCGCAGAATAAGCTTTCGGTTGAGAAGAGTGAGAAGGGCGGGTTCAACCTGGCGATCCTGAAGGCAGATGGCAGGCAGCTTTCCGTGCAGACCAACAGCAGGTTCAAGTACGCGCTTGGCGTTCTCCTGGACAAGAAGCGCACTCAGGGGGGCTTCAGATGACTGTCAATGCCTGCTGCTATCTCTGTAGGAAGCAGGGCAATGGGTACCTTCAGAGCCTCATCAAGAAGGGCTGGACGTTCTTTGAGGGGAGCATTGATTTTATCAGGTACAAGTTTGAGCTCTGCGAGAAGCACACTCCACGCTATCCTGAGGTCATGGACAAGATACGGGAAGGAAGGCGCATTTACCGCTCATCCGTTGGCATATACACGCCTGCGCCCAAGTCCCGCTTTTGAGTTCAGCGGGTCGGGCTAAGTTCAAGATAGCTGGACACAAAGCCTAATTTCAAGTATGTCTTTCCCTCTTTGCTGTCCTTCTTGAACCATCCCGTTCCATTGCAGAAAATCCACCATTTACCCTTGACCTTCTGCATGAGGACATAATGAGTGTAGCAGGTTGCGGCACGCCAGTAGTATTCAGTGCCGTCTTCCTTGAGCCACTGGATGCGCACGATTGCATAAGGCGTTAGAGGCTCTGGAAACGCCTTTGCCTTGTTACCCTTCTTGCGCTCCACGACGTATCCGAGTTTTTCCAAGGTGGCCTGCACTTCTTTCATTGGAGCATGACCTTTGAATTTGCCGACCCAGAGATTGAGCGTTTCTGAAATAGGCTTCTTTACCAGGGCCGCAACTGCCGCAGGACCGCAGACGCCATAGTAGAAACTGGTGTTCGTCGCCTCAGGTTTCTTCTTGGCGGCTTCATTGTCTGGGGGAATGTATAGGGGATCCATGGTACTTCACCTACTGCGCCTGCTTTTGAGGAATTTGGTGATAGCATTATTCAGGCGCTGCAAGGCAGCGCGGTCTTTCAAGAAAACTACCATGTTGTTCTTCTTCAGGAAGAATGCATATTCTGGGGTAGTGTCCACCTTTTCGACATAGCCATCTTTGAATATCATCTGGGTTCCGTACCATTTTTCCTTTGCCATGCTAGCACCTCATTCGGGAAATAGCTCTTTAGTAGCTACTATGCCGTCATCATTGAGTTCGATGAGGCCTGCGCGCCGCAGCTCTGACAGATATGTGTTGAAGGTTCCGCCTGTCATTTGCATATTCAGGGCTTCGCCCAGTTCCTCCTTGGTGATGCTTTTCGGATAGCGTTCTGCGATTTCACGCAGCATCTTTGCGGCGCCCGAGCGGAACTTGCCTGCCCACAGGTTAAGCAACTCCTCAGGCTTCCTGCTGATGGGCTGGAAGTCGCCAGCCTCAGTCATGCCCTCAGGAGTGATGGCTAGCAGCCCATTCTTCAATTCCAGCCAGCCTGCGCGCTGCAACTCGGAGAGATAGGTGCAGAAGGTGCCGCCAGTAGGCACCATACCAACTAGGGTTCCGACCTGCTGCCTTGTAATGGACTTTGGATGGTAACTTGCCACGGTTTCCAGGATGCGCCTCGCGCCCGCCCTAGGGCGGTAAGGCAGCAGCTCGGCAGGCTGCTGAGTGGGGTCTATTTGGATACTACCCCTTCCCTGAGAAGGTTGCCGTTTGGAGTCCATTTGGACGCTAGCGGGCTTTGATGGCGCCAGGACCGCACGTCCACGCTTCATCTTCATCTTTGCCTTGATGCCCTGCAATTCTATCTCAATAGCTAGCATTTCCTTTGAAATGTCGGGCAGAATGGGCGTGAAAGCGGCCTTCGCGGGCGATTTTGCCTGTTCTTTTGGCAGGGTTTTTGGTTTTGCTTGCTCTTTCAGGAGTGCTTGCTGAGCTGCTAGCAACTGACCGCGCAGGCTGGCATTGTCCTTGCGCAAGTCTGCCTCAGACTTCTCCTTGACTTCTGCTTCTTCCTGCATGTCAGAGAGCTTTTCAAGCATTTTCCTGATTTTCTCAGGGCGCAGCGTTTCGCGCGTGAGGATGCGGGAGCCTATCTTCGGGTGCGTCGTCTTGACGGCTGATACGAGAATCTTGTTGACACCATGCTGCATTGCGGGACCGAAAGCATAGAACTCCCCTGGATGCAGTTCGCGCAGGCTCCGCACGTCTTCCTTTGCGGTGAAGCCTACTTCCTCTGCGGCGCGCTTCATATCCACATCGAGAACGCAGCGCCCGATGAGCTTGTTATTGAGCTCCGCCGCCACATCCTTGCTGAGCTTGCTGATGCGCTGGCTTGCACCCTCAAGGCAGAAGCCGCGCTTCCTTCCACGGGTTGCCAGGTCTATGACTGCACCCGTACTCTCGCACTTCTCCTTCTGCGGGGCGAACTGGTGTATCTCGTCAAGGATCACAATTGCAGGCTGCCACAATTCCTTTGGCAAGGCAATCATGGCTTCGCAGAAACGCTTTACAAAGAGGATGCGCTCGTGGTGCTTCAACTCGCTCATGTCAATTATTGCACTGGCTCCGAGTTCGAGCAGCCGACGCGGGAGGATTGATGCTATCTTCAGGCTGATTTGCAGGTCTGCGCCATGCTCGGTGCTGCCGATAAGGAAGAAGTCCATCTTCTCCCTGAGGGTGTGGAACTCCCCTTCCAGGTCCAGCACAAAAATCGGCACCTTGCCGAAGGTCTCCTCGATGAGCTTGCGCAGGAGATAGGATTTGCCGCCTCCGCTGTTGGCCTGAATGAGAAGGCGGGTGCTAATGAGAGTTTCAATGTCGAGGGTCGCAGGCTTGCCCGTCGCTACAATCTTGCCGAAGCGTATTGATTTCATGGAGTTCCCTTTTGTTCAACCACTATCGGCGTTGGAGATGCTTGCGGTTCTGCGCTCTTCTTCAGGTACTCTTCGATGTCACGGCAGAAGACTTCTGCCTTTACACGCCCATGGAGAAGGCCGCCCATTGAAGTTTGGAAGGCAGTGCCACCTATGATGGCGCTTTCATTGCCGACCTGAATTGTGAGGTTCCTATCTGGGTGCGCGGCGGCAAAGTTGCCTGCGCCGCTGAGTTCCAATTCGATGGTGCATTTCTCAGTAAGATATGGCTGAAGGGCAAAGATGATGGCAACGACTGCAAGGAGGAAAGTCCAATAAGGAATAGTGCCAGCCGCCATTTCCCACGCAGAAATATTCTCCTGCTTCTTTTTCTCTTTTTCGACCATCAAGTCCACCTCAGTTTTGTAGATGCTCGGACTCAGCTACTCGGCGTTCATGCCTGCAAGCGGTAGTTCTCACGCGTTTCACTTCATCGTCCTTGCTTTTTTCACAGGCTCGTTTCAGGTACTCTACGGGTGCCTTACTTGGCCTTGTTTTGGTGCATCTTCACATCCCATCTCAGCAAACCACATACGTCGTGTTGCCGCCGCAGCTAACCTGGTCGTTTGCCACGGTGTAGTACTGCGTCCCATTCCAGTTTGGCACGGTGCAGCACTTGTATTTCGCCGTATTCACGGTGAAGTTCGAGAGGTGGTTTTGCATGTCTGTCGAGTTTGCAAGGCTCATGTTGAGGCTTGCCTGAAGCTGATTTATCGCATTTGACGAGTTGAAGTATGCAAGCTGGCAGCGTAGGTCAGCTATCTGAAGGCTGGCACTGGCGTTGTTCTGCATGACCTCAAGGTCGCGCTGTAGGGCGCTTATCTGGCTTGAGCAGGAGGCAATGGAA
>JBAZVU010000001.1:8198-10563 GCA_041660725.1 Candidatus Micrarchaeia archaeon
GAGGCATTCAGAGCAAACACCTGTGCCGTCAGGGAAGCTTGTGCGGTTTCGCAGATTGTTGTCTGCGTTTGCAGGCTGTCCTTCTGGCTTGTGCAGGCTACCAGGTCGCCTTGGCAAGTGCCGAACTTGCTACCCATGGTGCCGAGGTCAGTATTGCAGGTCTGAAGCTGTGTGTAAGTGGTGTTCAGCTGGTCTTTAAGGCCTTGGGTTTCTGCGGGATTTGCAGAGCTGCTATTGCCCAATAGCCAGAGAACAAAAAGACCTACAACAGCGACGATTGCGAGGAGCATGACAATGCGTTGAATGTTGAAACCGCCTCTTGCTGGCTGCGTGGGACCTGGCTGTGGGGGATAGGGATATTGCTGAGGAGCAGGATACGGAGCAGCATAAGGTGAGGGGGCTTGCCCTTGATACGCGGGGGCTTGCGGGTACTGGGCTACAGCAGGTGCAGGAGCTGCTTGAGGCCGTGGTGGGGCGGGCAGACCCATATTGGCAGCTAGGCGCACGAGGTCGTCATAAGTGAGAGGGCGCACTGCTTCTTCGCCCTGTTCAGCCTGCTTTTGAGTCTGAGTTCCCTGAGTCTTCGCCATTGCGTTCCCCCCCTTTCGCCCTCTGCTCGGCGAGTTTTTTCTGTGCTACATCATAACCTTTGAGTGCATCCGCCTTGCGCTTCTCATGGATTTCAATGCGCGCCTCCAGTTCAATCAGAAGATGGATTTCATCAGGCTTCAAGGTCTTCTCCACGGCGCGCATACAGGAAGTGAGTGCCTTGTCTTTCCTGTAGGATTGTTCCTGTTCCTCGAAAATCAGAAAGAGAATGCGGTTTAGGTAATCGCGCAGGGCTGGGTCGTTTGTCGAGGCCACGACTTCCTGCACATTGCTGGCCTTGGCTATTCTTTCTCCAAATACAGGGTGAAGCAGGAGCTTGTCCAGTATGCGATTTCCCTCGATTATGAAAAGCCGCCCATCAGGAGTTGCGACGGTCACATAAGGCGCGACCATCTCAGCATCAGGATTTACCTTTTCCATCTTTTCGCCTGTTCGTATTAATAAGCGGAAGATATTTAAAGGTGATGGATGCCGTCGGAGAGGCTATTATCATTTTCTTAAATAAGCCAAGACGCTATTAACGTTTTGGGCTGAAAAATGAAATAAGGCGCAGGCACTACCTATGAGCATATACCGTGAGGGATATATACTGATGGGGATATATTACGGTGTAATAATTATTACAAGTAATACGAGGTTTCGGAAAGAAATGGTGTAATAAAGTAATAATTTTCTCTCGGAGAATGGCGTTTAACGAGGGTGGGTTCGCCCGCTATTTTCGGTCAGTCCCGTTCTCAGATTTGCGGAGTTTATAGACTAGCAGAAAGAAGGATGCCACCATGCCGTACATCCCTAAATGGTACAGGGCGTAGCTGCCGAACCCCCAGAAGCCATTTGTTGCCCAGTTCTTTCCTTCGCTGTAGAGGACTTGCCCCACGTCCATCAAGTGCCAGGAGATGAGAAAGGCAATGATTAGGAGGACTGTTGAGTTTTTCATGTGGCGGCCTCGAACTGCTTGCATGGGCAGCCTTCGACTAGGCACTCTTTCGGAGTGTCGCCCTCACCGCAGGAGATGCAGTGCTTCCCTTTGTCGTCTGGGCAGTTTTTACATTTTTCCATCATTATCAGCTCTAACGACCTGGAATATTTTAACGCGTTTGTTTTCATACACTTTTGAAAAATGTGGATTGCCTAGGTTCATACCAATTACGTCATTAAAGTCCACGGTTGCTACATCCGCAGTTGCAATAAAAACATAAGTGATATGGTTCTTTTCTATGAACTTCATGGCGGTGTCAAAATCAGGCTGGAGATTTTTGTCAGTTGTAGAATATATCGGCGTTCGGTGTATTAGATAAGTTAATGGCAAATTTACCATTATTTTTGCATCCTTAGGGGTCTGCGTATTTAGATAGTCAATTCCGTCGATGATGTCGTGGCCATGCATGTTCCTTAGAAATTGCTCATGCGTAGGTGGAGGGAAAAAATAGTAATTCGTAGTTCCGAGGAGAATGACTGCGAAAATAGGAACGAGAATTGAAACCTTCCGCTCCTTGCCATTGCTGTTTAGCATTGAGTTGTCCAAAAAGTTTGATATTCGCTCAAAAATATCCATAATTTCACCGAATGAACTTCCATAGCAAGTACTTCTTTCGAAGATAGCTATACATTTCCTGAACCACCTCTACGATATGCACACTGCATTTTACGAGAGAGCCAAGAAGTGGAGTGCGCAAGGCCTTGCCCAGGGCGTTCTCAATGGGCTGGCGGGCGGGTTTCAGGAAGGCAAAGAGCCGCAGGTCAAAGATTTCTCCAA
>JBAZVU010000001.1:10573-20151 GCA_041660725.1 Candidatus Micrarchaeia archaeon
CATTGTAATTCAGGGCTAGTGCCAATTGCGCCCCAGTTCGCTTGAAGCGGGCATACCCGTATTTCCGCATGAAGGAGCCTAGAAGAATGTTCTGAAGGTAGAAAAGCTCGAAACTGCTCAATGAGTCCTTCCATTCATCGCTGACAAATCGAGGGTCGGGAGTGGTGCTTGCCACATGGGTGATTGAATAGGCACCAGTCTTCCTGCAGCCATCCCACGGGACTCCGAAGTATGTTGCATGGTTCATTGCGGGGTCTTCGGGAATCTTAAGGAAGTCGCAAATTTTCTGCCTTACTACGCCGTAATTTTGGTGCAGGTCTTCATGGCGCACGACAAGCGTTTCCTCAGGCAAGAAGGCGCGCCCATAGAGCTCGTCCAAGATGAGCGTGTCAAGGCTTAGGCGGCAAGCAGGGAAAGAGCCAGAACACTTCTTGTTTGAAAAGGCTGCTGCGCGCGGGTCGCGTACCGTCAGGATGGCCTTGTGTTCTGCAAAATCAGCCCTTGCCCGAAGAGTATCCTTAACGCTGGCATGGGCGTGGTAGGCAATCCACTTGACCTTTGAGAGGTCTTTCTTCATCATGGCTGCCACCGCATAGTGGATGGCAAGAAAGACGGTCTTGTTCGAGAGACCATATTCCTTGACATAGCTGCGGAAATGCCTGGCGAACTGCTCATAAGTGAATGGAAACTCATGCGGAGTGAAGGAGTCCCAGAAGGCATTGTTCAGGCTTGCATAGGCTGCTCGTGAGAGGTCTAGGATGTCAGGTGGGTCTTCTTCCTTTATTTCGGGATAACTCAACACGAAGCCGTGCAGGACTGAAGAATGGCTGGCAAGGAGGCAGTTCAAGAAAAGTGAGCTAGACTTGTTGAGGTATTCTATGACGAGCAGCCGTTGCTTGTTTGGGGGAAAGTCTGTTGGTTGTAGATTCACTTAGCACACCTTTTTTGCAGTCCAGGCTTTTGTCAGATAGGGAACTTGCACGGTTTCCTGGTCTTTCAGCAGTTCTTCGATTTCGTGAATGAGGCTATCAAAAACGCCAGCTCCACGCTTTTCAGCCTCTGTTTTCAGATGGTTTGCAGCCCGCCATGCATTCACATAGGTCTTCTTATTTATCTGAAGAGTGTATTGGTGCCGCATCTCGATTACATCTCGGAACAGCCCGCCTTCAAGCATCAGCCTGCGCGAGTTCTCCCCGTTTCTGAAATTGCGCGAGAAGTCAGGCACATGCTTGCGGATTATGTCTTCCACCTCCAGTTGCAGCGCATCATCTTCCTTGACGAGAGGGTTCCAAAGCAAGGTCAGGTAGCCTCCGTCTGTGAGGATCCTGTGGAACTCAGGGATTGAACAGGTGCTATCGCTCCAGTGGAAAGCAGAGGCCATCGTCACCCAATCAGCTATCTTGTCAGGCAGACCCGTTTCCTCTGCGGTGCCGATTCGCCAGTCTATATTTCTGAACTTTGCGGTGCATATTTTTCCGTTTTCACGCATATCCGCATTAGGCTCCACGGCGGTGCAATGAAGCCCTCTTTTTGCAAGCTGCATCGTCCATATCCCAGTTCCAGCTCCAACATCAACCACGGTCCCGCCCTTTGCAAGTACCTTCGTGTAGCTAACTAGAATGTCAAGGATTATTTCTGAGTAGCCCTGCCTGCTTTCTCGGTATATCCAGCCCATGCCAGTATAGTGAGCAGCTTTTTGGTTTTCCATAATTACGCCTTCTTTCCCAAAATGTCCGTCGGTGCGACTATGCTTGTTATCTCAACGCGGATGCGCAGGCCGTTCTTTGTCAGGATGTAAGGCACCCTATTGCGGCTGCCCGTTTCCTTCACATAGGCACTCCAGCAATCATGGCGCTTCAGGATGCGCCTAAGCGCGCGCACTACGGTTTCAGGTTTTGGCACAGCAATCACTCTCCTTGTCTTCCCTTGTTTTCTCCTTGTGGCAATCTAGATGCAGCCATTGCAGATTTTTCAGCTCAGTCTTGCCGCCCTTTGAAAGCGGGATTATGTGGTCGGCAGTCATCTTCCCGCCTGGCTTTCCGCATCTCGCGCAGACCATCGGCACTTTTGCGCGCAGGAGCAGCATTCGGGCATGGTGGCTCTCAAAGAGCTTGTATTTGTCATTCTGCCGAGAGTAGCGCGCCCACCAACGTGCATCTTTCATATTGAAGTGTCCCATCATCGCACCTTTCCAACTGTCTTCTCCAATCGCTTCAGAAGCTTGTATGTCGCATCCTGGTTGCGCTCCATTTTCCCCAGGACTCTCAGGTGCTTCTTGAGATTCGCGTTGTAATCCTTTTGCGCGGCTCTTTGCTCTACCAATCCATCGACGAAGCGATTTATGTTTGTTTCAAGGGTGTCAAGTCTATATGGCGCCGTCCATACGCGGTCAGCTTGGGAAGCGGGGCCGTAAATTTGGAAGGCGGCTGGCTTTGGGCTGTAGTCCATCTTCCCGTCTTTGTGATAGATGGGCAGCGCGCCGAGCTCTGCGAACTTCTGTGCCACTGGGCGCAGCGGGCGGCAGTCATACTCACCTTTTCGAATAGGCACTACCTCGCCTAGGACGTTGTATGGGGCTTCCAGTGTCCAGCCCATCTTGCCTGCCAACCAGGAAGCAGTGCGCTTGCACCACTCAGTAGCCTCATGCTCCAAGGCTTTCGCGTCATTGTCTTCCATGTCGGGCGGTGCGAAAAGCACGAGCGTGGCGGTTGGGCGGTTCTTTCCAAAGTAGATGCTGGCTCGGGCGCCCCTGATGTAGTGGTTGAAAGCTGGACCCCCTTTCCATCCGTCGTTGATTGGCACCCACATGGAGCGCGGGTGCGGGATGCGGCCCTGGAAGGCGAACTTGAGTGCGAAGTTCCTAAGCCCCCAGATGCACTCGCTGTTACCAAGCTTTTCTGAGATGGAGTTACTAGGGTTGATATACCCCGCATTGGCGGTAACATGGAGGACTTGGATGCGCCAGGGCTTGACATCGCGTGAGATGAGAATTTTGCCTGCTTTTTCAAGCTTTTCTGCGAGTTCTACGGCGACCTTTCGAGAAATGCCCAGTTCAGTAGCAGCTTGAGAAATAGAAAGCCCGCGCGACCAGTAATCAAGCGCAAGCGGTTCGCGGTAGTGCGGGGGGATGTAAGCCTTGGGCATTAGTTACCACCATGGAGAGGGGTATCGGACATTTTCCGCCTGTTAGCGTAATAATGCGGAAAGTTTAAAAAGGTTGCTGTGCATAGGCGTAGCAGAGGTGATGTCTGTGAAGAAAAATATGGCTCTGCTGGCGTTTGCACTGCTGGCGGGACTGATGGGAACAGCAAGCGCAGAAGGTTGGGATACGGTGATTTACTCGCATCCTGAGCTTCTGGGAAGTGCAGGAACAAGCCTGCAGAATGCCGTAGTTACGGCATCGCAGCTTGAGTCTGTCCTCAGGGTGGGCAGGACAATGGAGATAGAAGGTACCGATGCAATGTCCAACCCTATCGGGACAATACAGTGGACGTGGAGCTTCCCAATGTGGGCTTCAACGGAACCGACTTCGACGGATTTGTCAAGGTATCTTTGGATACATGACGGCGAAGTTCAGGTTCACACGTCAGGTGCCTGGACAACGGTTCAGGTAGGGCAGGCTTCGTAGGGCGTTTTGCCTTCGCATTTGCGGAAGTAAGGGGGGTCTGTCCCCCCTTGCTTACGAGCCTCTTTTGAGTTCCGAGGTAGAAACTCCTGTCTTTTTTTGAAATCCAATAGGCATCGCGCCGCGACTTGACCTTGTGGCACTTGACGCAGACGGCCTGCAGGTTGCTTTCTTCAAATTCTAGCTCAGGGAAAAGGGCTACGGGCTTGATGTGGTCGACCTGCGGGCGCGTGTCCTGCTTCAGCTTTTCGTAGATGTCATTCCAGTCAGCAAGAGAATGGGGTTGCGTAATGGGCGGCTGGGGGTGCTGCTGGCGGAATTGAAGCAGGCGCTTGTTCTTGCTTTCCTCAAAGAAGTCGTTGCAGTAGGCGCATTTGTCCTCGCGCGCAAGCACCTTCTCGCGCAGGACGCTGAAACTCTTGCTTTCAATCCATAAGGCCTGGACGCACTTGTCAGAACACCAGTAAATCTTTCGCGGGGGCAGGGCAGCTCCGCATTTCCCGCACTTTCCAGGACCGAACTTTCCTCGATGTTCATCAAAGGCACTCACATACTGAGCTCTGGGCATGACTGAAGATGGGGCGGCAGGGATTTAAAGATAGCGGGGCAAAGGAAGTTCAGTCAATCAAATACCAGTCGCGGATGGGCAGGCCATAATTCACCTCACAGACGAATTTTGAAATCTTGCCCGTCCGCGTATTTACAGCCCCTAAACTACTTACGTCGAAGAATGGAAAACTCAATCTTGCTATCCGTTGTGGTGTGCGAATGGGTGTTCGCAATGATTTTCGAAATGATGGGCGCCCGAGCGCCATGGTACGGCTTGAAGCATACATTCTGAAAGGAGGCTGCAGAGTGGCAGAAATAGTTGCCAAGTGTTAATCTATCCAGCGGGAGCTTGCGCGGCACCAGGACCGAAGTATGCCTCAAGTGCCTGGTAGGTGCCACGCGTGAGCGTCACCTTCACGGCGTAATTATGGATTGCATGGGCGATGATGGGTGCCATGATGTTTCCTGTCAAGCCCGTGATGAAGGCACCTTGCGTGAAGTGCTGCCAGGCATCGACATAGGCATACTGGATGGAGCCGTATGCGAAGGAGTGGAAGACATAGGCTGCCACTGCCCCGTTCAGGGGCGCGGCTACTAGGAGAGCGATAATGATGGCGAGGAGCTGATTGCGCGGGATGAGGGCTGCAGAGATGAGCAAGGCCATTCCATAGAGGGTCGGGAACATCACGCCAGTCCAAAACAGCTCCTCCGTGGTAGCGACGGGCAGGCTTGTTGAGATGGCATCATAGTCCTGCGCGGACAGCAGGGAGCCGAGAGGCGTTGGCGCGGCGGAGAAGAAGTCAGGAACGAACATGAAGGCGCGGTACTCGCGCGTGACACCCTGATAATAGACGGCGCCCCAAATCAGGCCAAGGACAAGTGAGGCTACGAAAATGTATTGGATGGGAAAGAACGCCTGCAGGAGGTACTTGCGCGGGTTGAACTCCATGGTTGCGGTGCTGAACACTTCCGAGAGCTCACTTGACACGGACTTCACAAGCAGGTCGAGGATGACGGCAAAAACGGCTACAATGAAGCCCCAGGAGTAGACCATCGCCAGGTTGTTGTGGAGGGGGTTCAGGTAGAGAAGGAAGAGCAGCATGATTGTAGGGAAGATGAAAAGAACAAGGAAGATGCCGCGCAGGACGTTTATGTCAGCGAACGGATTGAGAGCGGATGCGCTGTTTTTAGCCATGGACTACCCTCGGCGAATGGAAAGGAAAGAAAAAAGATGGGAGGCGCGCGCAAGCGCGCGCCGATGCAGGAAGAACCGACCCACTTAGGCGTTTGCCGCCACCAACTTCAAGTCCACGACTGTGGCCTTCTTGTTGGCAGGCAGAACGTCGCCAGAGAGGTATCCGCCATTGTCGTCGATGTAGTAGTGCATGGTTTCTCCATCGGCGAGGTTGGCTTCAACAATCGTCCAGCAGAGCTGGAACTGCCCGTTCTCATTGCCCTTCATGTTGCCGAGAGGTATCGGCTGATAGGCAGTGTTGTAGGCAGTGATGTCGTTCGCCACTCCACTGGAGCCAAGGAAGTCCTTGCCCTGTATGTAGTTCCAGGTGAGCGACTGAATCTCATCGCCTTCCATTGCAGTAGTCTGGTCGTTCTGCGGCGCAATGACAAGCTTGTTCAGGCCTGTGTTCGAAGCGGTGTTCGAAAGCACGACGTTCACGCAGAATGCGCCATCAGCCTGCGTCTTGTTGTAGGTGATGGTTGTGCTGGAGAGCGTCACGCCCACATCCTCAACGGAGGTGTTGGTGAGGGACACGGAAATTGTGCCGACCTTGGTACCCAGCGTCGGGTAGTCAGCCAGACCGAACACCTTGGTGAAGGTGTCCGTGTATTTCTGGTACTCGCTACCAGGGAAGACATAGCCAGGGTCGTAGACGTCGTAGTAGGTGTTGGCGCCATCGGCGACGAATTGGTACTTGTGGTCGAGCTTCAGGCCTGTCGAAACCGCGCCGACAGAATCACCATTCACAATGGAGACGTTGGCAATCGGGTTCACCGTCGGGTCTGTCACGATCACGCCTTGCTCGTAGAACTTCAGGTTGTAGTCCGCCGCAGCGTAGGAGCCTGAGTAGCGCTCAGGAACCTTGAAGGCGAGTGTCTTGATTGGAGCTGTGCTTCCTGAAGAATCTATGCCCGCACCTGATGGCTGCGTCACGGCAGGCTGATTGCCGCCTGCCTGGAACGGAAGTGCCTTGCACACGCCGTCTATCTGGTCGTAGTAGGTGCCGAGAGTGCTTGAACAGAGCTGGGAACCTGGACGAGAGTTATTCGTCAAGGCAGTGTATCCGAAAGCGATGAGCATTCCGACTGCGGCTGCGGCAATAGCCATGCCCCACGGCACTGCACCATGACCTCCATTGAGGGTGGTGCTGCGCCCATCAAAATCAGAACTCACTTCCATCTTCGAAACGTCGATACTCCTCATCAAATCACCTGACGAGATGATTTCCGAGGGGCTATATAAGGATTTCTACATTTGAACTTGAGAGGTTAGGTGGTAGGCACAGCGGCAGTTGTCATTTCCTCGGAGAAGAACTCCGATTGCTGCTCCTTGGCGAACTTGCTCGTGAAGACCGCCGTTTCGTCGAAGGCGAAGTTCAGGATGGTGGCGAACTCTGTCCTGTTTTTCTCAAAGGCTTCGAGGAGTTCATTGCGTAGGGCAGCAGAGCGCACGAAATCAAGCTGGCGCTTTGCCTTTCTATATAGTGCAAAGAGTTCTCCGATGCCAGGATGATGAATGCTCATAGTGCGCGTCAGGAGGTTCTTGTTGAGGCGCATTCCGCGCGCGGCGGCATAGGTCTGCAGGTATTTCTCCGAGGACTTTTTTTGCAAGGCTAGCGGGAGGGCTTCGGCTTCTTCCTTTTCCTCGTCGTATCCGTGGAGGAGCTGGGTCCAGGAGGAGAGGAGTGCCATGAGGCTCTTGTTCTGCTTTTGCACTGGAGAAGGCAGCTCCTTTCCCTTGTAGGTGAGGGCGCCGATGGCTATTGACAGGAGATTCAGATGCGCCTCGACGCGCTCCTCGAAGAAGCGTTCGGGAAGATGCGCAGAAAGAGGATAGGCCAGGACAATTCGGTGGAGAACTTGCACGTCCTTTGCAAATGTCGGATTTTTTTGGAAGAAGGCGATGCGCTGCTCTTTCAAGTCTTTCTTCAGCTTCTCGTCCGCCTTGAAGCGGTCAATCTGCTCATCAATCGAGAGCAGCTTCTTTGCCATGCTGAGGTATTGGACGGACGGCTTAAAAATCTATCGGCGGGCTTTTTGGGATGCGGTGGGTTTTTAAGCCTGCGCGCAGTTCTTCTTCCTGTGAGAACATGAGGGCATTTTCCAGCATCATCACAGGTTGAGCGTCTTTGACGCGACCTCTCCTGAACCCGCGCGGGGCGAAAGAGGGGAACCTGTGAGGATGTACCATGGCAGAAAGAAGCAGGAAGTTCAATAAGGGGCAGAAGGGCTTTTCAAAGAGCGGTCATCACTACACGCCGCCTATTGACAAGCTTGCAAACCGCGACAGGGCGCGCCTGGAGAGGCTTGGAAAGCCTGAGGGAAAAGGAACTGGGAGGAGCGAAGGCTCAAATGAGGCACTCAGGCGCATCCTCATGGCGCGCGGGAGGTATGTCTGACCGTCTCGGATGTGCGCCAAATTTCTTTTATCAAGACTTTTAAGCTTTGAACTACTGAATTTGTTAAAGGTGAATATTTGAGAGATAGGACAAAACAGAGAAAATACTGGAATGCGTGGTATGAGAGAAATAAGGCTAAGTTTATTCATAAAGTTAGAGAGCGGGAACGTAAGCTTAGGGATTGGTTTCAAGAATATAAAAAACATTTGAAGTGCGTTCGCTGTGGAGAAACACATATCGCATGTCTAGAATTTCATCATGCTAATGGAGATAAACTGAATCATGTCGGCACCTTGGTTTCTATTGGCTATTCTGAAAAAATTATAAGAAAAGAAATAGAAAAGTGTATTTGTCTGTGTTCAAATTGTCATCGGAAGGAGCATTATAGGAAAAACTCAGAGAAATCCTAGCAGTCGGTGACTCTAGGCTTTTCCGAAGATGCTGCGCCGCTTTTCCATACGACCCACAGAGCCGAGGTACTCCATGCGGCCTACAGAGCCAAGGTACTCCATGTGTCCGACGGAAGCACGATGCTCCATTTGCGCGGCGCTATATTTTTTGCTTCTTTTCGCCATTTTACCTACCCTGATAGCCTATTTTGCGCTTTTTTATATAAAGCTTAGCCCCTGCGCTTCAACTCCTGATAGATTACGACGAGAAGCCCGAAAAGCAGGATCAAGATTACGAACATCGGCACCATCACGAGCTTGTTCCAAATAGGAATGTAGAAGGGGACTTGCATTGTCAGGAAGTCGCGCAAGGCCTGCAGGAACAGGTCAAGGTTGGATGGCGGTGCCTTCGGCTTTTCAGGGGGCTTTTCTTCTGGCGGCTTGATTTCTGCCTTCTTGCAGCTCATGGTAGTCCCGTTCAGGACTTGCGTGTAGCCGTCGATGCATACGCACCGTTCAAGAGTCCTGTTGTAGATGGAGAAGTTCGTGCAGGTGACGTTGCCGCCTTCGGATGAGCCGCCGCCATGCCCAGGAGTGCCGCCGATGTAGATGAAGTAAGTAAGGAGAAGGTTATGCTTGCCCTCGTAGAGAGAGGAGTAGCCATCGTGCGAGGTGTTGATGATGATGAGCGTGTTGGTGGAATTGGCGGAGATTGCAGTGCCATTCACTACACTATCAACGAGGACATTTGTGAGGACGCCCACGCGGTTGTCCCACTCGGGGAGGTCGCTGTTGTTGATGAGGAAATGCACGGGCAGGCGCTGCGTGGTTTCGTTCTCACTGACGTTGAGAGTGGTGTTGTAGCTGTAGATGCGATAGTTTGTGATGAGCGATTGGGTGAGGTTCCAGGCAAGCCGTTGCGCCGTCATTCCCGTCCAGTTCGCATAGGCGAATGCAAGGGATGCCGCAGGAGAACTGAGCTCCACTGTTGAAGGGGTGATGTTCTGCCAGACACTTTGGTTCTCGAAGGCGCTCAGGTTGGCTTGAACCATGAAGGGGTCGTCTGGGTCGCTGTTGTTGATTGTGAGGTTGCTTTGAACCCACAAGAGGCTGCTGACGTTGACGGTGGCATTCAGAGGCGTCATGTTGCCGCTCCTGGTGAGGTTAGGCTCCCTTAGTACCATGGGGCTGCTGTTGGTGATGGAGATGGACCTGGTGAAGCGCAGCAGCCCCTTGGCGGCTCCTGCGACGCTTATATTGTGAGGGGTGCTGTAGGAGAGGTTCTGCTGCTGAGTGCCGTTCTCGACTGCCGTGCCGTTCTGCTTGTATTGGGTGATGTTAAGGAATATTTGCCCGTTGGCGTCGGTGAAGTTGTTGAAG
>JBAZVU010000002.1:0-13454 GCA_041660725.1 Candidatus Micrarchaeia archaeon
TTACGAACAGCGGCTATGCAAAAAGGGTGCTGCTGGGCGAGTACCGCGTGCAGGGAAGGGGAGGCAAGGGAGTGATTGGAGTTGATAATAAGGAGCAGGATTATGCAAGGGAGCTGGTTGTGTGCTCGACTCACGATTATTTGCTGTATTTCACGGACAAGGGCAAGGTGCACTGGCTCAAGGCGTACAAGCTGCCGAGCACGAGCAGGTATGGAGTGGGGAAGGCTATTGTGAATTTGCTGGAGCTGGAGGAAGGAGAGAAGGTGGCTGCCATGATTCCTGTGCGCGAGTTCAGCGAGAACCAGTTTTTGGTGATGGCTACTCGCAAGGGAGTTGTGAAGAGGACTAGCTTGAGCGAGTATTCAAGGCCCCGCAGAGGAGGCATAATTGCGATTACTTTGAGGGAAGGGGATGGGCTGATAGATGTGAAGAGGACTGAAGGGGCGCAGGAGATACTGCTGGCAAGCAGGAATGGAATGGCTATCCGCTTCAAGGAGGAGGAAGTGAGGGAAATTGGAAGGACTGGGCAGGGAGTGAAGGGCATTGAGCTGCGCGAGGGAGATGTTGTTGTTGACATGGTGGTGACGAGCCAGGGCACTTCGCTGCTCACTGCGTGCGAGCATGGGTATGGGAAGAGGACTGCGCTGGAGGAGTACCGCGTGCAGGGAAGGGGAGGAATTGGCTTGATTAACATCCAGACTGAGGGCAGGAATGGGCCTGTTGTGGGAGTGAAGGCAGTGAATGACGGCGATGAAGTGATGCTCGTGAATTCAGGCGGCACTGTGATAAGGGCGCCTGTTGCAGGCATCAGCGTGATTGGAAGGAATACAATGGGCGTGAGGCTGATGAGGCTGAAGGAGGGCGAGAAGGTTACTGCGCTTGCTAAAGTTGTGGAGAAGGATGCTGAGAATGGAAAGGAGCATGAGAACGGGAAGAAGGATGGGGAGGATGGAAAGGGCGGGAATAGGCGGGCTGAGGGGGGTTTAGAAAGGGGCGGAGCCCCTTCTAAGGAGATTGATGCGCGGGGGCTGGAGAAGGCAGGGCCTGATGCCGGCGAGATAGAATACATTTAAATTCATGCTAGAATATGGCTAAGCAAGTGTGGTTTGATGGCTGCAGTCAAAAGAAAAGAGAAACAAGAGGAATTCGGCGGAGAGACGCCCATGGTGAGCCCTGTGATGAGGGGCGTGAGGAAGCTCAGCAAGGCCATCAACATCATCCTGACTGACAGGGGGCTGTATGAGAGTGCGAAGAAGCGCCTGGATTCTGTTTATAATGGGGCGAGGTCGAAGATAAAGAGTATGTTCAAGCGCAAGTAGGTGTGATCATGTCGTTTGACTCAGAGCTGACCGAGGAGGGCAATATGCTGCTGCAGGCACTGGACAAGCTTTATGGCGAGTACAAGCTGCAGATTGACCGCGTTTACGGCGAGAATGTGCCGCTTGAGGACAAGAAGAAGAAGTATGACACGATTATTGGGGAGTTCCAGAAGAAGGCTGACGAGCTCATTGGCGAAGGCTAATTTTCTATTCTGAAGTCAATTGCTGTTTGCACTACGTGAGGCGCGTAGGGCAGGACAATGCGGCAGGAGAGGATGCGTATTTTGCGCCTTGCCTTTGAGGCTGCTGCTTTCACCAGCGCTTCTGCATCAGTGAATGCTGTTTTTTCAGGAGCAAAGCAGTAGAAGTGCACTGTGCAGCCGGGCTTGGCTGCTGCGAAGGCATAGGGAAGGAATTTGTAGGCTGCGTCGGGGTAGGACATGATGATGCGGTCTGCCCACTTTTTGAACCTGCGGGGCAGGATTTTGGAGACATCGCCGCCTATTGGCTCTATTTGCGGGGACAGGTTGTTGAGCTCGATGTTCTGCTTCAGGTATCTGGCTGCTAGTGGGTTGAGCTCTATTGCCTTTATTTCGCATGAGGGCTGCGCCTTTGCCAGGATGACGGGGAAGGGGCCCACGCCTGCGAACAATGCCAATACGCGCTCATGGGGCCTCGCGAGATTTGCAATTACTTCCCGTTCATGCACAAGGCGCGGGGAGAAATAGGCTTTTGCTATGTCTAAGGCAAAGGAGCAGTTGCTTTCCTTGTGAATTGTTGTGGTGCGCTTTGCGCCTGCTATGTGCTTGAGGGCGCGGGTGCGGTATTTGCCCTTTCTCTTGCCTGCTTTCGCATAGACGGCTTTGATGTGAGGATGGGCGAGAATGAGGGCTTTGCCGATTATTTTTGATTTTGATTTGAGTTCCGAAGGTATTTCAATGATGGCTATGTCGCCGATGATGTCAAAGGCGCGGGGCATGAGGGGGAGGAG
The DNA here is from genome assembly GCA_041660725.1 of Candidatus Micrarchaeia archaeon. Lineage (GTDB taxonomy): Archaea > Micrarchaeota > Micrarchaeia > Burarchaeales > Burarchaeaceae > JBAZVU01. The sequence goes on from JBAZVU010000002.1 coordinate 2,311, forward strand.
CTTTGCAGGAAGCTTGTGCTGGAGAGCTTCTTCTAATGAGGCTGGCTTTGGCTTGTTTTGCTGGAGCTTTTTGCTCGCTGTGCGGAAGCCGGCTATTTTTTTTGTCACGGGGAAATAAACAAAGCGCCCATCCCTTGCTGGCGCGCGGGTGAAGTCAAGCGCGTGCTGGGAGAGAAGGAGCTTGCGGGTGCTTTCTGCTTTCTCTTTTGGAACTGCAATGGTGAGGGGCATGTTTACCCTCCTATTCTATGAATATTGCGGGCTTGCCGGGCTGGGCCTGGCTAGATTTCTTTGTTGCCTCGCCAGATGCCTTTTCCTCTTCTGCTACCAGCACAGGGCAGCTGAATTCTGAGGAGAGGAAGGTGATGGCGTCTGTGAGCGTGCGCAGCTCGGTTTCCGCATTGGGCACTTCTGCGCCCAAAGAGCCGATGTTCTTCATGTAGCTTTGCAGGAGCTTGGCTGCCTGCTCTGCATGGGGCTTGATTGTCTCGTCTTCCATTGCCGCCTTCATTGCAATGTCGAATTTCTTGTGCGTGAAGGCCAGGGAGCGCAGGGAGTTCTTCCAGGGAGATGCGATGAAGAGTGAGATGCGGGAGGGCTTGCGCTTTGTTATCTCGAGGATGTGCTCTATGTCGCCCTTGAGGGAGATGATGGCCTCTTCAGCCTTCTCCAGCTTCTCATCAATGCGCTGCGTGTCAGCCTTGGGGAAGTTGCCCGTTGATGCAAAGGCGAAGTTTTCCATGAAGAACTTCTTGCTTATGCGCTCCCAGAGCTCCTCTGCAAAGTGCGGCATGATGGGGCAGACAAGAAGCGCCCATGTTTCCAGATATTCGCGCAGCGCCGGCCCTGAGCCGCCGCCCCGCTTGAGGTAGTGCCTCAGGTCATTGACAGTGTTGTAGAAGAGCTCCTGCGTGAGGGCGCGCAGCTCAAATGCCTCGTACTGCTTGGGCGCCTCGCGCACGCGCCTGTGCAAGCGCGAGAGAAGCCATTTGTCTATTGGCGCCTCTTCCATGCGCGCGTCGAATTTGTATGTGAGAAGCGATTCAATGAAGTTGAGGCGCGAGAGGATGCCGCTTGCAAGGGTTTCGTTGAAGTCTGAGTCTTGGGAGAGGTCTGCCCCCGAGACAACGCTGAAGCGCACGACGTCTGCGCCGTATTTGGTGATTGCCTTGCGGAGCGGGAGGATGTTGCCCATGCTCTTGCTCATCTTCTGCCCGTCCATCAGCACGAAGCCATTGGTCACTATCTGCTTGGGCCACTGCTCGCTTGGGAAGATTGCCACGTGGTTGAACACCAAGTAGGTGAGGTGGTTGTGTATGAGGTCTGTTGCTGAATGCCGCGAGTCCAGCGGGTACCAGTAGAGGAACTCATTCCTTATCTCATCGAGTTCGGGCGAGGAGGTGCCCTCGCCGAAGAACACGTAGTTGAAGAAGTTCTCGTCCAAATTGGAGGGGTTCATCTTGGATGCGCGGTGCGATATTGCGTAGAATGCCATGTAGATTGTGGAGTCTGAGAGTGCGTCTATCATCTTGCCCTCCTCGAACGGGAAGGGCGTGCCAAGCCCTTGCGAGCGCGTGCATGCCTTTTTCTTGAGCCAGTCAACTGTGTAGTCATAGTCAGTGCGGTATTTGTCCGGTATGATGCTCATCTGCTTGAAGCAGGCATGCGCGAATTTCTTCCACTTCTCATTTCCGTAGTCTATGAACCACTGGTCCTGCACTAAATTGACAACTGACTGCGCGCCGCACCTGCAGAAAACAGGGCCGTTGATGATTTCGTGAAGCGTGAGGGCCTGGCCTGAGGCTAGCATGTCGGCCTTGATTTTTTCCTTTGCCTCCATCACGCGCATGCCGATGTACTTGCCAACTGACATTGTGCCGGTGTGCGCCTCCTTGCTGTAAATTTCCTTTGTTGCTGCTTCTGCCTTGAGGTCCTCCTGCCCGGCTATGTTCATTTTCTCGCATATTTCCTTTGCAGGCGCAGAACCGAAACCATCGATCTTCAATACCTGCACCAGCATATCATCGCTCGCTTTCCCAATATCCCGGAGTGCGAGGTAGTCGTAGGGCGCGTGCGCAGGAACGCTCATCACTATCCCTGAGCCATTGGAGGGGTCCACGAAGGAGGCTGGAAGAAGGGGAATTTGCTTGTTGTTGATGGGGTTTGTGCACTCCTGGCCCTCGAAAGAGGAGCCCTGCAGGGTGTCGAGTATCTTGATGCTGTACTGCGATGCCATGCGGCCTGCTGCCGCCTTGGTGATGTAGTAGGTGCTGCCGTTGATGTCGCATTTCACGTGCTCTGCCTGCTTGTTGAACCAGACTGAGGTGACGCCGTAAATTGTCTCTGGCCTGAAGGTTGCTGTCAGGATGTGGCCGTCCTTGTATGCGAATTTCACTAGCACGAACTCGCCCAGCTCAGGGTCCACGTCGCCTTTTGTGTCGTGCGCCCCTATTGCCTGGTTGTCATGCGGGCACCATGGCACTGGGTGCGAGCCTTTTGTGATGAGGCCTGCGTCATGCAGCTTCTTGAACTGCCACTTGATGAACTGGTTGAAGTGCGGGTCGAAAGAGTAGAATTTGCGCCTCCAGTCTATTGAGTAGCCCATCTCGCGCATGCCCTCCTCAATTTCCCTGCTGAAGTACGTGACGAGAGATACTGGGTCTGTGAGAGAGCTGATGACGTGCTCGGGTATGCCGTAGATGTCGCGGAAGATGCTGAGTATCTCAGGGTCCTTGTCAGCAACGCGCTTGGCCATTGCCAGTATGGGCGTGCCGGTCACATGGAAGCCCATTGGGAAGAGCACGTTCTTGCCCTGCATGCGCTTGTAGCGCGCGTAAATGTCAGTCGTTGTGTAGGTGCGGCCGTGCCCTATGTGCTGCGGCGAGTTGGGGTACGGGAAGGCCGCTGTGAGGAAGAATTTTTCGCGCTCCCCGCCCGGCTCGGGCTCGAAAAGCTGCGCTTCAGCCCACTTCTTTCTCCATTTGGCTTCCACCGACGAAAAATCCATGCACCTGCTTGGGCTTGGAAATAATATAAATACTAGGTCGGCGATAAACTCGCGATGAGCGCGCGCCCTGCGGCTGGCAAATTGGCAATGCTGGCACTTTTTGTCATCTCCGGCCTTGTTCTTTCAGGCTGCGCGGGCGTTACCAAGGCAGGCCCTACTGGCGCGCAGCAGGTGCTTTCCCTCGAGGAAATGCTGGATGGGGGGCACTGGCAGCCCATTGCAATGGCATCGCTCATCATTTCGTTCTCCATAGTGTCGCTCGCCTACATGCTGGCGGAGTTCACGAGGATGCCGGTGCTGAATGCATGGGCTAAGACGGAGTATTATGAGGTGCTCATCTCGGCTTTCCTGCTTGCGGGCGTGTTCTTCTTCGTTGGGTTTGGCGAGAGCATTGCAAGGAGCTTTGCCATGGGCGCGGACCACATTGAGTTCGGCATGGCCTATCTGGAGAATTTGAAAACATTGGTGGAGCTGGAGCTCTACCCGCTCATACTGATGATGGACATTGTGGTGGGCAACTTTGCCACTTGGAACTTCTCGCTGCCTTTCGAGCTGAGCGCTCTTGCAATAATAGTGGGCACTTCGCCGATGGCGGGCCTTGGGCTGATAAGCGGCGCGATGATATTCATGCTGGACACGCTGGGCATTTTCATTGCAGTCACGCTGGCGCAGATGGAGTTCCTGCACTTTGTGGAAAAGTTCGCGCTCGGCCTGTTCCTGCCCCTGGGCATTGTGCTCAGGACTTTCCCGCTGACAAGGAAGACGGGCTCCACGCTCATTGCGCTTGCTATTACCGTGTATTTCGTCTATCCCATGACCCTTGCGTTCAACCAGCAGGTGTTCGACGTGGCTTTCGTGCCAGTGTACAACTCATTTGCAGACAGGCCCCTGGACGTGCAGCTGGATGCGAACCATTTGAACGTGAATTTCGAGTATGGCGATGAGACGCTCATGAAGTTCGACTACTTCGAGAACAAGCCGGACAAGCTGGCGCCGCAGGATGTTGCGCCGCCGCCTGATACAGGGCTGCCGTACAACAAGAATGACAATTTGCAGAAGGGCTATGAGAGCGCGAATGCGGGCACGGTGAACCCGCCGCAGCCAATGCACTTTGCGGGCCTGGATTTGGCGCTTCCGCCTGCAGGCTGGACATCGCTGTTCTACGACCTGCTTTTCAGCCTCTACGGGCCTGCACTCGCGCAGGCTGCCGTGCTGGTGCTTGTGCTGCCCATATTTGACATCATAATTTGCATAACTTTCTTCAGGGGCCTTTCCACGTCTATTGGCGGTGAGGCGCAGATAATGGGATTGACGAGGATAATATGAGCTTTGCTGGCGTGGTGCAGTATTGCACCTACAACACCGGGTTCAATGAGCTGATAGTGGCAGCCCTGCTCACCGTCACTTTTGTGTGCGCTATTGCCTACATGTTCGCGCAGTTTGCAAGAAGGCCCGAGTGGGAGGCGTGGTCAAAGATGCAGCTCTACCACGTTGCCATTTCCGCGCTCTTGGCGGGAGGGGCTGTTGCATTCTCGCTGGCAGCTTGCAGCCTTTCTGCTGAAGTGGCGATGAATGCGCTCCACCTGAGCACGCCGCAGGACCCGTTCCAGCTGGCGCAGAACCATCTGGGCGGCATGATGATGGGCAACATGCGCGCTGCCATAAGCCAGGTGATAAGCGTGCAGGTCACTGCTGAGTATTTTGCTGCGACATATGTGCAGCTTGGAGGCGCGACTTTCGGGCAGGGCTTTGCGCCGTGGCCCGTTTACCGCATTATTTCGGGCAATGCGCAGCTGCTGTCGGGCATGATTATACCTTTCACGTCCTCCATATTTGCGCAGATGGTAGGCCTGCAGGTTGTGCAGGCTGTTGCATTCACAATTGTGCTGCCAATGGGCATTTTGCTGAGGGCGTTTACCATTACGAGGGATGCGGGCTCGTTCATGATTGCAGCTTCAATCGGCCTTTACATTGTGCTGCCGCTCACGTACGTGATGGACAGGATGATGATTGAAGGGCCTGGAGCGGGAGACCCGGGCTCGCTTTTGGTAGGGCCGCCTGCCCCGCCCGGCTCGGGAGACGTGCCGCTGTGCGCCGGAGTGAGCAAGGGCTATGACAGGTCCATGGATGCGGGCTGGTACAATGTTTATCCGCCCACGCTCACGCTGTTCTTCGAGCGCCTGCCTTTTGCGCCGCAGAACATGATTGCAAAGGCGCTGGACTGCATGGCATTCGTGATACCGCAGGCCGCTTTCCTGCCCGCGCTGAACATCATAATAGTCATAGCATTCGTAAACTCGCTTACAAAGTTCCTGGTGAAGAGTTTTGGATGAAGGTTTTGAAATGAGATTCGCGGCCCTTGCATTGCTGGCGTTGGCAGCCCTTTTCGCTGCTGGATGCGCAGCCCCTGCAATTCCGCCAACTGGCACGGCAGCTGATTTCAACATTGTATGGAGCAACTGGGTGCCTATTGCAGGCATTGCAGTGCTGATTTCCATGTGCCTGGTGAGCATTGGCTACATGCTGCGCTCGCTCCTGAGCAACCAGCAGATAATGACGTGGGCCAAGGGCGAGTTCCTGCAGGTGCTTGCATCTGCCCTGATAATTGGAGGGCTGTTCTGGCTTGTGGGCACTGTTACTGCGCTTTCTGCGCAGCTGGCGGGCTATACGGGAATAGACTGCGCGAATACCGACGTGGAGGACACGTATGCACAGCAGGAGATTGCGCTGGCGCCATGCCACATCAACATTGCGCAGCAGTATTTGCAGATCATGTATGAGAATGTCTACCACCAGAACAGGCAGATACTGCGGGCTGCCACGCTGCTTGCTGTTGCGTCGAACTTCAACATCACGCTGGAGATGCTGGTCACGCCATGGCTGTCTGTTACCTTGGTGCCGCTTGCGCCGCTCAACATGGTGTATGAGACGCTGGCAATGGTGTTCGACATGCTGATGAAAATCATGCTGCTGCTCAAGTTCCAGATTTACTTCATGAGCTTCACGTGGCGCGCGCTCTTCCCAATGCTGCTCGTGGGGGGCGTGATACTCAGGACATTCTGGTTCTCGCGCAGGCTTGGCGGGCTGCTCATTGCAATTGCATTTGGCATTTACATGGCATATCCGCTCAGCTATGCGCTGGCCTATTATGTGCTCGGAGGCACGAGCTCGGGCACTTACGTGGTGAATATTGACTCATCAAAGCTGAATGACGCGAATTTCAATCTGGACACAATGGACAGCGACACGATTGCGCAGAGGATTAACAAGCTGGAGGGAAAGAACTGGATTGGGGATGTGCTGTCAGTGGGCGGAGTGGGGCTGGGCACGCTCGTGGGGGTGGGCACGCTGCCTGTTGGCGCGCCAGGCGCGCTTGCACCAGGTGCTCCGATAATTGAGAACTGGGTGGCGGGCGAGAATGGAATTATTGAGAGCACGGCCATATTGCTCATCTATGCGACATTCGTGCCTTTCCTTGCCCTCATGTCCACGCTCTCGTTCATCAAGGCGCTCTCGCCCCTGCTTGGCGGAGATGTTGACATTGCGGGCATAACGCACCTGATATGAGTTGTTTGCATGGCTGGAAAAGGAAGTGCAATTGTGGCCGGGCTGCTAGTGTTCACGCTGCTGCTTGCAGGCTGCCCGGGCTCCGGGGACATGTCGCTGCTCAGCCCGTTCCAGCAGGACTGGATAAACCTTGCAATTGTCGCCGTGTTCCTGATGTACATGGTTGTTGCGCTGCTGTACATGGTTGCAAATGGCTTCAACATGCCGGGCCTGCTCGCGTGGTGCAAGAATGAGCTGTTCCAGATTACTGCCACCGTGATGATGCTGTTCATGCTCGTGTTCGCGCTTACCGGCGTGGATGCCGCTACCAGGGGCATGGTGGGGCAGGATGCGCTGGATGCCTACCAGGTGCAGCCGAATGATTATGCGCTCATGAAGGTGGCGCAGGGCTACATGCTCTGCCAGTCGCAGCTCATCTGGAGCTCGTACAACTATTTGATTGTGACAACTGCGCCGCTTGCAATTGTTTACAGCTCCACCTTGCACGTGAGGCCCCTCAAGATGGGCTTTTCCATACAGCCGGGCAAGTTCATCCAGCCAATCATGGACAACATAAACATAGCTGTTAGCATAATGCAGTCAGGCGCGTGGGCCAGCAAGGCCATTTATTTGATATTGGCTTTTGCGCAGGACGTGATGTTCGCTGTTTTCCTGCCTCTCGGCGTGATTCTGCGCTCAATACCCTTCACGCGCGGAGTGGGCGGCGCGCTCATAGCGATTGCAATTGCATTCTACGTTGCGCTTCCGGCTGCAGTGCTCATCAATGCTGTTGTTTACAAGGAGCATTACGGGGGCTTGTGCGTGCCGAACTCGGCGGATGTGATACCGGCAAGGCTGAAAGCCCTTGGCGGCGGGACTTGGCACTATGCAATAGACTCTTTCGCGCAGGCAGGCGGGGGAGTTGCAACAGGCACATTCGGGAAGATGGGAGGCGCGCTCTATCTGATGTTCGCAGTGTTCCTGGGCGGCACGCTGCTGAGCGGCGCGCTGTGGCTGGGCGCGGGCCTGCTGGTGGGAGTGCTAATAAGCGCAATGCTTGCATGGGCGCGCGAGATTGTGTTCATGGTAGTGATACTGACGTTCGTGGGCGGCGTGGTGCAGTACATGATAACATTCACGTTTGCGCGCGAGCTGAGCAAGATATTGGGCTCGGATGTGGACCTGACTGCGCTGCTGAAAATATTGTGAGTGGTGGAAATGAGGAATGCGTGGATGTTTGCATTGGTGGCGTGCGTTGCGCTGGCCCTGGCGGGCTGCATAGCGAATGCGCCGCCCCCTCCGCCGCAGGTGGGCGCCATCAATCCTGTTGGCGTGTCGAGCTGGTGGGGCAACTGGGAGGCGCTCTGCGTGCTGGGGCTCATGATTTCGATGTTCGTGGTGGCTCTTGCCTACATGGCAGGCAGCCTTGTGAGGAGCAATGAGCTGCTTGCATGGTGCAAGGTGGAGATATACCAGATTGCAATGACTGCGCTTGTGCTGGGCGGGTTCATCGGCATGGTGTGGTTCATTGCAAGCATTGACACGTCCATAGTGGGCCTCAACTGCGAGCTGCCAACTACTGCGGGCTTGGTGAGCGCGCCCCTGCCAACTACGGGCATTGGAAGCGGCACCGGGTGCAATGCATTTGACCTGTCCACTTCCTATTTGAAGTGGATGCGCGAGCGCACCTGGATAATTTACAACCGCTTCCTGCTCATTTACAACAAGTACGGCTTCCAGACATCAATAACGTACGGCGCCGCCATGGGCGGCATCGGGCCGGTTCTCCAGCCAATGGTGTGGCTGCAGCCTGTTCTTGGCTATACCACGGTCATAGTCAACTTCATCGTCACTTCGCTGCTGCTCATAATGGTGCAGCTGGAGATTATGCGCTACATACAATACGGAATGCTGAATATCGTGCTGCCCATTGGCATTGTGTGCAGGTGCTTCAGCCCGCTGCGCGATTTCGGAGGCGCGCTCATGGGCATTGCAATTGCGCTCTTCCTGTTCTATCCGCTCACTTTTGCGCTGAACATGGCCGTTGTCCTGCCTAATCCGGGCGATGCGGCTTACGTGCTGGATGAGGTGCGCGTGGAGAACCTGATAAATGATGTGGCAGGCGGGTGCGCCGGGCGCGAGAGCCTGAGCTGCGGGAATTATGCTGACAAGACTTCGTGCGAGGCTGCTGGCTGCAGGTGGGACGTTGCGAATACCATTGATGACATGAATTTGCAGGATTTGTATGATATTACGGCAGTGAGCGGCCAGACGGACCCGCATACTGGCTTTGAGGGCTTCCAGAACTGGTGGGCAAAGGCAGGGATATTGATGGATGCTGTTGCCATAGGCAGGCTGAACTTCAATACCACTCACGTTATCTTGGGCGCGCTGCTGCTTCCGCTGCTGGACTTTGTCATCATAACCACTGCAGCGCGCGAGTTCTCGCGCTTCCTGGGCGAGGAAATTGACGTTTCGAACCTGACGAGAATCATATAGGTGTGAAAATGGACTGGAGACTCTGGATTCCGAACGGGCCTGACTGGGCCACGAATGACGCCATGCTGAAGCTCGGAAATACGAGGCAGTACTGGCAGGGCTACAACTGGGAGGGCATGGCGCTCACTGCAGTGTTCGCGTCCTTCTTCATTGTGGCGCTGGGCTACATGATAGGCTTTGCATTCAACCATGCGGGCATAAAGAGGTGGGTGAAGAGCGAGGCCTACCAGGCGCTCGCGAGCGCGCTGCTTGTCGTGGGCCTGATGCTGTTCGTGAACCTTGGGCTGGGCGCAATGAGCGCCGTGACTGCAGACATTGCGCATGCATCAGGAGGGCTGCAGTTCATGAAGTGGGATGCTGCAACCGGCACGTATGTTACTGACCCGGCGGGGCAGGATGTGAACAACCCGTTCGTGCTTTCAGAGCTTTTCATAGACGAGAATTTGCAGTGCCTCAAGACATGGTATCTGCGCATCTTCCTTGCGGACACCATTGTGGAGCCCGTTTCGGATTTCACTGTTGACATTGCAGGAGGCACTGGCGGGCTTTCCCTGTCATTCCTGCTGGGCCCGATTGTGAGCGCGCTCTACTTCGCGTCCCATAATGTGGTGTTCCTGCTGCTCGCCAATTACCTGCAGCGCCACCTGCTCATCTTCATCTACCAGACAATGTTCCCGGTGTTCCTGCCGCTTGGAATAATACTGCGCATACTGCCTGTCACGAGGGGCTACGGCGGGTTCCTGATTGCAGTGTCCATCGGGCTTTACATGGTGTACCCGCTTTCCTACTCCGCGCTCATGCTTACTACACGGCAGATGGACATTGAGCAGTGCAGGCTCAGCATAAGCGAGAATGAGGCAAGAGGCATACAGATAACTGATGAGGCGTCATTCACTTACTTCAAGTCGCGCTCGGACAGGACGCTGGATACTGTTTACAGCGACATCAACATGTTCCAGAAATCCATGATGTTCTTCGTCTACCGTTCCTTCATCTTCCCGCTCACTGCGCTCACGCTTGTTTTCACATTTGTGCGCGCTAGCGCGTCATTCTTCGGCGCTGATGTCGGGGACATGAGCAGGGGCCTTATCAAGCTGATATAAGAAGGGGGCTGCGCCCCGAGGTTAGCTCGCTGTGCCCGGGACAGAATATAGGTTTATATTATTGCGGCGCGCGTAAATGCCTCGCGGGATCGTAGCTCAGCCTGGCTAGAGCGTCTGGCTCTTAACCAGAATGTCGTGGGTTCGAATCCCACCGATCCCGCTTCTGCTTTTTAACTTTCGCTGAGAAAGATGAGCATGGCTGAAGGCGAAGTTCTTGTTATCAGGATAGGGCACCGCTCGGCGCGGGATGTGAGGATTACTACCCATGTGTGCCTGGTGGCGCGGGCGCTGGGCGCAAGCAGCGCTGTTGTGTGCGGCGAGCCTGCAAATGATGTTGTGGAGAGCGTGCGCAGAATTGGCGAGAATTGGGGCGGCTCTTTTGCGGCGAGGTATGAGAAGTCGTGGAGAAAAGCAATTACTGAGGCGAAGAAGGCAGGCTACAAGGTTGCGCATTTGACAATGTATGGCGAGAGGGTGCAGGACAGGATGGAGGATGTAAGGAAGGCGGGAAAGGGCGGGAAGATTGCAGTGATAGTTGGGGCGGAGCAGGTGCCTGGCGAAGTTTACGAGCTGGCTGATTACAATATTTCAGTGACGAGCCAGCCGCATTCCGAGGTTGCGGCGCTTGCTGTTTTCCTTGACAGGTATTTTGAAGGGGCGGAACTGGAGTGCGAGTTCCGAGGTGCGAAGCTCAAAATTGTTCCTTCTGCACGCGAAAAGAAAGTAATATAAAGGGGGGAAGCGTAATTAGTGATGGCGACAGGGGCCTTCTATGGCGAAGAAAAGGTCGGCATCAAGGGCGAAAGTTTCTCGCAAGGCCATGACAAAGAGTCATGCAAAAGCCCTGCGCAGTGCGAAGAAGCACCCAAAGTCCAAGTCTGGTTTTGAAAAGGCTGTTGTGAAGCACGCAGCTGGAAGCAGCAGGCGCGTGAAGGCATTCCTGTCAAATACTGCTGCAACTGAGTTCATGCTCAGCCTGGCTGGCGAGA
>JBAZVU010000002.1:13464-18637 GCA_041660725.1 Candidatus Micrarchaeia archaeon
GGGCAAGGTTCTGGGCTCCATGGAAGGCGCAATGAGCGATGAGGAGATTGCGCGCACTGCCAAGCTGAAGGTGAGCGATGTCAGGTCAGTGCTGAACAAGCTGCACGGGCATCGGATAGCTGTTTACGAGAGGACCAGGGACAAGGATACTGGCTGGTACTATTACAAGTGGAGCCTCAATGCAGAGGCAATTGCGGGCCTGCTGGATGAGAAGAAGAAGGGCGACAGGGAAGAGGCGGCAAGGCTTGCTGCAGAGGGCGCTTACAGCTTCTATATGTGCGGAACTTGCACGCAGGAGAAATACCAGTTTGAGACTGCGCTGGACTATTTGTTCAAGTGCCCGCAGTGCGGCTCGGCCCTTGACTATGTTGATGCCAAGGCTGCTGCAGCCAGTCTCAAGAAGTGAGTGCGCATGCTTAAGCCGGAGCTGAATGCCTATGCAATTGTCGAGCGGAGCGGCAAGTATCTGGTGATGAAGCGCAAGAACGGCATATGGGAGTTCCCGGGCGGCGGCATTGAGAAGGGTGAGGAGCCGGAAAAGGCTGCTGAGAGGGAAGCAAGGGAGGAGACTGGCCTGAAGGTGAAGGCAGGCGGGCTGCTTTGCACCACTTCAGCTGTTTTTGGAAGGAAGTATGCGCTCTATCTGGTTTTCAGCACCCTGCTGAAGGGCGGGGAGGCGAAGATTTCGGGCGAGCATGCCGAGATGAAGTGGGTTTCGCGGGAAGAGCTCGGGAAGCTGGCGCTTGGCTATAATGCAAGGCCAGTGCTCGATTTGATTTAAAATCTTGCTTTTTATAACCCGCTAATATGGAAGGCATTGCAACTGCAATAGCAACGCCGAACATTGCGTTCGTCAAGTACTGGGGCAACCGCAATGAGAGGCTCATACTGCCTGCTGGCGGCAGCGTATCAATGACGCTGGACAGGACGTTTACTACCAAGACTACTGCCTATTTTTCAGATGGGCTGAAGAAGGATGAGCTTGTGCTCAATGGGGAGGAAGTTTCGCCCCTGGATGCGCCGAGAATAGTTGCGCATGTGAATTTGATGAGGCATGCTGCGCGCTCGAAGCTGCACTGTTGCATCGAGAGCATGAATAATTTCCCAACTTCAGCTGGCATTGCGTCCTCTGCATCGGGCTTCTGCGCACTTACCCTTGCCTGCGCGAAGGCGCTGGGCATGAGGAAAAATATGCAGGAGCTGTCCGCGCTGGCAAGGCTGGGCTCTGGCTCAGCCACCCGTTCTTTCTTCGGGGGCTTTGCGGAGTGGCTGAAGGGAAGCAGGGCTGATGGCAGGGATTCTTTCGCGCGGCAGGTTGCGCCAGCTGCCCATTGGAAGGAGCTGCGGGATGTTGTTGCTGTTGTGAGCGAGGAGCGGAAGCCCATAAGCTCGCGCGATGCAATGCTCATTACTGTGAAGACGAGCAGGCTGTTCAAGGAGAGGATGAAAAACCATCCTGGGAGGCTTAATGAAGTGCGCACGGCGATTCTGGAAAAGGATGCTGAGGCGCTTTTTGCCGAGATAATGGAGGAGAGCGACAGCATGCACGCATGCATGGCTGACAGCAGGCCGCCTATTATTTACATGAGCAGCACGTCGCACGCAATTGCGCTGGAAGTGAATGGGCTGAATTCCAATGGCATCATTGCAGGCTATACTTTTGATGCAGGCCCGAATGCGCATGTGATTACGACTGCCAGGAATGAGAGTGCTGTGAAGAGGGCGCTTGCTGGCATTGAGGGAGTGCACAAGGTGATGGTTTCTGGCGTTGGCTCAGGGCCCGAGTACTCCCAAAAGCACCTATTTAAGATTTAGGCGTGAAGTCAGGCACATGGAGCTCGTAATCGGAATTACAGGCGCATCGGGCGCGCTGTATGGAAAGAGGCTAATTGACGGGCTGCGGGCAATGAAAAAGGGCTATTCGCTGGTCATTACTGACGGCGCGAGAATGACGGCGGAGTATGAGGGAGTATCGCTGCCTGCCAGGAACATTGCAAAGAATATTTATGGCGAAAAGGATTTTGCAGCGCCTTTTGCTTCCGGCTCCTCGCCCGCTGATGCAATGATTGTGTGCCCGTGCCCAATGAAGACGCTGGCTGCAATTGCAAATGGCTATGCTGACAATTTGCTCACGAGGACTGCTGATGTGTGCATAAAGGAGCAGAAGAAGCTGGTGCTTGTGCTGAGGGAGATGCCGCTGAGCGCCATTCATTTGGAGAATGCTCTGAAGCTTGCAAGGCTGGGCGTTGTGATAATGCCTGCTTCGCCTGGCTTTTATGGCAAGGCTGCAAAGGTGCAGGACTTGGTTGATTTTGTTGCTGGAAGGGCGCTCAAGTCAGCTGGCATTGAGAACAGGCTTTACGAAAGGTGGAAGGGCAGGGGGTGAAGATGATGCTTGAATTCCGAGAGTTCCTGGATGCGTGCGTGAAAGATGGCACTGCTGCTGTTGTGAAGAAGGAAGTTTCGCCAAAGCTTGAGATGAGCGGCGTGCTGAAGGCGCTGGACGGGAGGCCTGTGCTTTTCGAGAAGGTGCAGGGCTCGCAGTTCAGGGCTGCTGGCAATCTTTTTTCGACGAGGGAATTGGTTGCAAAAGCTCTTGGTGTGAAAAAGCAGGAGCTTGTGAAGACTATGCTGAATGCAATTGAGAACCAGAAGAAGGTGCAGGCATTTTCAGGCGCGCCTCCGTGCCAGGAGGCAGTTATGGATGCGCCGGACTTGACAAAGCTGCCCATCTTGATGCACTGTGAGAAGGATGGAGGGCCTTATGTTTCATCTGGCATTGTGTTTGCTGCTGACAAGGAGCATGGGAGGAACTGCAGTTTCCATCGCGGCATGGTCATTGGCAAGAACAGGATGGTGCTGAGGATTCTGCCAAGGCATTTGAATGAGTTCATCAAGCGCAATGGAGGGGAGCTGGATGTGGCTATGTGCATTGGCCTGCCTGTGAACATGATGCTTTCTGCTGCCACTTCGCTGGAGATTGGAATGGATGAGATGGCAATTGCAAATGCCCTTGGCCCGATTGCAGATGCAAGATGCAAGAGCGTTGATGTGAGGGTGCCTGCCCTTGCGGAGTTCGTGCTTGAGGGCAGGATTACCAGTGAGCTGCACCCTGAGGGGCCGTTTGTTGATTTGACTGAAACTTATGACATTGTGAGGGAGCAGCAGGTTTTCGAGGTGAAGAAGATTACGCACCGCAAGGATGCGATTTACCAGGCCCTGCTGCCCGGCATGCTGGAGCACAAGATGCTCATGGGCATGCCAAGGGAGCCGACTATTTTCAGGGAAGTGGGCAAGGTGGCTGATTGCAGGGATGTTTGCATCACGCCGGGCGGGTGCTCGTGGCTGCACGCTGTTGTTGCCATTAAGAGGAAGAGCGCGGAGGATGGGAGGAAGGCCATTGAGGCTGCTTTCAGGGGCCATCATTCAATGAAGCATGTTGTGATTGTTGATGAGGACATTGACCCGTCTGACCCTGCTGCTGTTGAGTGGGCTGTTGCTACCCGCTTCCAGTTCGAGGATGCAAGAGTTGTTGTGAAGAAGGAGGCAGGCTCCTCGCTCGACCCTTCTGCCGATCCTAAGACACGGGAGACGAGCAAGGTGGGCATTGACACTACGCGGTTGGGCGTGAAGAACGGGAAAGAGGGAGGAAAGGACTTTGGGTGCGCGGCATTCCCGAAAGTGGATTTGTCAAGGTATTTGTGAGGCATTTGCATGGAGCTGGCAAAAGAAGAGCAGGCAATGCTGGATGGAGAGAAGGGGGAAGGCGCTGCGAAAGCAATGGAAATTCTCGTTGCTGTTGGCAAGATTTACAATGCTGCGAAGATGGTGCCAGTTGGCTCTGTGCAGGTTGCAGGAGTGAGCTACAAGACTATTGGAGATGCAGGCATTGAGTTTTTGCAAGGGTACGCAAAGCTTGGCGCAAAGTGCAGCGTGCCGTCCTATCTGAATCCAGCTGGAATGGATTTGCAGGCGTGGAAGGAGATGGGAGTGCCTGCTGATTTTGCTAAAAAGCAGATTGAGATTGTTGCGCTTTACGAGAAGCTCGGCGTGAAGTCAACTTGCACTTGCGCGCCCTACCAGATTGGAGTTGTGCCCAAGCTTGGCGAGCATTTGGCGTGGTCTGAGAGCTCTGCTGTTTGCTATGCCAATTCAGTTTTGGGCGCAAGGACGAACAGGGAGAGCGGCATGAGTGCGCTGGCTGCTGCCATCTGTGGAGTTACCCCGTGCTTCGGCCTGCACTTGCAGGAGAATAGGAAGGCGAAGGTGGTTTTTGAAGTTGAGTGCGAGCTCGGGAGCAGGTATGATTATGCAGTGCTTGGCGCGCATGCTGGCAAGATTGCAGGGGAGAGGAATGCCGCATTTGTGCCTGATGGAGGAGCGAAGAAGCCGTCAAAGGACATGCTGAAGCTCTTGGGCGCTGCAATGGCTGCCACTGGCGCTGTTGCACTTTACAATTTCAAGGGCGTGACGCCGGAGTTCGAGGTTGCTGAGGGAGCTGAAGGCGTGACTATTGGGAGGAAGGAGCTTGATGAGACTGCTGCGAAGATGAATACTGGCGAGGAGCCTGAGCTCATTGCAATCGGGTGCCCGCACTGCTCGCTGGATGAGGTGAAGGAGATTGCAGAGAAGATGAAGAGCAGGAAGGGAAAGGCGAAGGTTTGGGTGTGCACTTCGCGCGGAGTGAAGGAGAAGGCTGATGCTGCTGGCTATACGAAGGCTATTGAAGAGGCAGGCGGGAGAGTTGTTTGCGATACGTGCATGGTGGTGTGCCCTATTGAGAAGATGGGCTTTGGCACTACTGGCGTTGATTCAGGAAAGGCTGCGAGCTATTTGCCTGGCTTTTGCAAGCAGAAGGTTGTGTTCAGGAAACTGGAGGACATGCTATGATTCTGAAGGGAAGGGCAATTGCAAAAGGAGTTGGAAAGGGCGAGGCGCTGGTGAGCAGTGCGCCTATTTCTTTTCTGGGCGGAGTTGATGCAAAGACTGGCGTGGTAGTGGAGAAAGGTCATGCAATTGAGGGCAAGTGCATTGCTGGAAAGGTGCTTGTTTTCCCGCAGGGCAAGGGCTCCACTGTTGGCTCTTATGTCATGTACCAATTGGCGAAGAATGGGGTGGCGCCTGCTGCGATTGTGAATGCAAAAGCTGAGATAATTGTTGCTGTTGGCGCCAT
>JBAZVU010000003.1:0-4920 GCA_041660725.1 Candidatus Micrarchaeia archaeon
AGAACTGCTGCACGTTCCTGTCCAGCTCCTTCTTTCCGTAAGGAGTGAGGGTGTAGATTTTCTGCCTGCCCTCCACGCGTATTGTCACTGCACGCCTTACGCGAAGGACTTTCAGCGCGGGGTAGATTGTGCCGGGGTTGGGCCTTGCACCCCTTCTTTTCGCAAGCTCTTCCGCGAGAGCGGAGCCGCTCATGGACTGGTGTGAAAGCAGCCAGAGCATCAGGAATGAGAGGTATCCCCGCATATCCATGTCGCACATTTCCATGCAGGAGTTGCCCATATATTTCACGCCTGAAAGCTATTGGGTGCCCAATACATTTAAATATATGTATGGTATACCCAATATCGGACGTCCAACAGGGCGTCGGGTGAGAAAATGTTCGGAAAAGGATGTGAAGGCGGAATGTGCGGCCCGGGCATGGAAGGCGCACCAAGAGGCGGGATGTGCGTTGTGCGCATTGGGCGCGTGGAAAGGCAGGATTATGCCGACATGCTGATGGAGTGGGCGAAAACTGAGATAGTGAAGGAGAAGGTGAAGGCAAAGCTTGAGGCGAAATACGGAAAGCAGCTCGACAAGCTCGCGGACACCATTGTTGATGTGATGGTGGAAAGGAGCGAGGGCAGGAAGAAAGCAGGGCAGAAGGAGCAGAAGATGAAAGAGGCGGAAGACGAGCTTCCCTTTGACGACGGAGAAATAGAGGTGCTCTGATGATTGATACCACCTCAATGGGAGGGGGGCCGTCGCCCCCCTCCCTGCCGCCAGGCGGAGGCGTGCCTATTCCTTTTCCGTTCAACCCGCCCCAGGAAAAGCCCTGACTTTTCTTTTTATAATTTTACTGGAATAATGCGGCATGGATTTGAAATTCCTTGTTTTCCTGGCAGTACTGGCGCTGCTTGCAGCGGGCTGCGCAAACCAAGCCCAGCAGGCACCGACCCAACAAGCGCCTGGCCAGTCAGTTCCGGCAGCTGGCATTCCTCCAGCGCCAGCTACTTTGCCGCAGCCTGAACAGGCTTCAACTGCCCCGGAACCAGTTGTCCCGAACGCCTCTGAACCGACTCAGGCGCCTGTGGAAGAGAAAGAAGTAGCACCCGCAGCCCCTGAAACGCCTGAAGCGGTGCAGGCACCCCCTGAAAAAAAGACCCTGCAGATAGAGTGGAGCAATGATGCGGGCACGAGGATAAGCGATGGCAGCGTTCCGTTTGCATTGAAGCTCAAGGACGGAAGAGTACGGCTTTACTACTGCGGCGCTGGCGGAATCCTGTCCTCAATTTCTTCAGACGGGCTGAATTTCCAGAAGGAAAGCGGCGTGCGCTTCAATTCGAACCAAGGCGGCACGTGCGACCCTTCTGTTATTTCCCTGCCTGACGGCAGGTTCAGGATGTATTACAAAATAGCTTTCGGCCAGGGAGGGCCAGGGCTGGCAGTGCACAACGTCTACTCGGCAATTTCCGATGACGGTCTGGCTTTCCGTGATGAGGGCATCAGGATTGACTCGCAAAAAAGCGGGGATGAAGGGTGGGCGTCTGTTCCGGAGGCAATAATGCTTGAGGACGGCAGCATCAGGATTTACTATGTTTCTGGAGATTATGCGGCGCGGGGGGGCACGATGTCCGCGATTTCCAGTGATGGCTTGGAGTTCCAAAAAGAGGAGGGCGCGAGGGCTGAAGCACTTGTTGACCCTGCTGCATTGCGCATGCCTGACAACTCGTTCCTGCTTTTTGCCGTTTCCCTGCCCGCACCGCCCGGCGTGGAGCAGAGCTTGCCGCAGGGCATTTACATGCAGGGCTCTGAGGACGGACTGCAGTTCGGGGCTCCAGTGTCTGTGCTGCAGGAAGATGGCGTTTACGACCCGTCTGTAATCGAGACTGGCGAGAACACCTTCCGCATTTACTACGGCAAGAATATCGGCTCTGAGTCCCTGATGGGACAGAACATAGTCGTAAAGAGCATCAGTGGGAAAGTAGTTGGCTAGTAATCTGACAGCGTGCCCTGCTTCCTGGCGGCAGTTTCTTCCTTCATTTTATTTTCATCAAGCACAAGCTCTCCGAAAACGCCGTCGTAGCCCGGCCTCATCTTGACTTCGCCGGCGCGCATTTTCTGGAGCGCATTTGCAATTTCAGCGCCTGCTGCTGCATTGATTTTTGAAATGTCAACATCCAGCAAAACAGAGAACTCATTGCCAAGAGCTGGCACCAGCTTTTGGTAGAGTTCGCTGACTTTCGTGCTCGTGGTGGGCTTGCTGAGCACTGCTGCAATGAGTTCTGGCAAAGGCACGATGGACCTGTAGGGTATTGCATTCGCGGGCTTTGCGCCCTCAGGCCTGTCTGCCAGCGCTTCCACGCGGTGCATCACGCCTATTGTAAGAGGCTTGCGGCAGACTGGGCAGAGGTTGTTGTGCTTGAGTGATTCGGATGGAGATAGGCTCACCTTGCAGTCGCGGTGGCCGTCATAGTGGTACTTGCCCTCCTCGGGGAAGAACTCGATTGTTTCTATGAATCTTTTTGCATCCTTTTTCCTGAGAATGTCAATGAGCTCGGAATAATTGATTTTCCCTTCTGCAAATTCAAAGACATTTGCTTCCCTGCCCATTTTTGCCTGCGAGTGCGCATCGCTGTTTGAGATGAGTGAATATTTGTCTAATTTGCTCAGCCGCCAATTCATCGCAGGGTCGCTGCTTAGGCCCGTTTCAAGCGCATGGATATGCTTTGACTGGGTGCCGAAGCACTCCTCAATAGAGTCAAAGCCGCCGTTGGAGCCGAACACGCCGAACCAGGGTGTCCAGGCGTGCGCTGGCATCACCTCACAGTGAGGCGAGATGTTCATTATGAGTTCAACTGTCTCCTCTGCACGCATGCCGAGAATGGGCCTGCCGTCAGAAGCAAGCTTGCCGCGCTTGCCAAGAGCCTCGTTGATTTGTGCAGCCACTTCAAGAGAGGGCGCAAGAACAAGCAGGTGGATGCGCTTCACCTTCCTGTTCACTGAGTAGATGTTGCTCACTTCAGTGCCCAGAACGAAACGGATGCCGGAATGCTGGTAGAAGCCCGAGCCATCCTCGGCGCTTTTTAGTTTTTGTTTTATCTCCTCAAAGTAAGTAGGGTGCGTGAAGTCGCCTGTGGCCACTATGCCAATTCCCTTCTGCTTTGCTCCTGCTGCAATGCCGTCAATGCCCATCTGCGGGCTGGTTGCGCGCGCGTACTTGGAATGCAGGTGCAAATCAGCTATGAGGCGCATGAGCTAGGAATAGCGGGCAAGTTTTATCCTATTTTCCTTTGCGCCTTCTTCCAAGCTCCTGCTCGACATCCCGCAAGCTGACGCCGCGTGCTGCAAGGAGCACCATAAGGTGGTAGAGAAGGTCTGAGGCTTCCCAGACTACTTCCTTTTTCGGCTTTTCGTTGAATGCCTCAGCAAGCTCCGCAGCCTCTTCGTAAATTTTTGAGGAGAGCAGGTTTTTGTCTGCCAGAAGCCTGCAAGTGTATGACTTTTTGTTCCTTAACTTTTTTCTTTCCTCGATTAGCGAGAAAAGTTCCCCTAGAGAGAAGCTCTGCGGATTGCACCCATCCGAAGTGAAGCAAGTCTCATTTCCAGTGTGGCAGGCAGGGCCTTTCTGCTCCACTGTGAAGAGCAGGGCATCGGAATCGCAGTCCTTTGCAAAGCCCAGGAGCGTCTGCGTATTGCCGCTCTTCTCGCCCTTTCTCCAAAGTTGGTTCCTGCTCCGGCTGTAGTACCACAGGTTCCCGCTAGTGAGCGTCCTGGCCAGTGCAATGCTGTTCATGTAAGCCAGCATCAGCACTTTGCCGTCCAAGGCTTGCGCTATTGCTGGCACAAGGCCAGCCTGCTTTTCAAAATCAATTTTGCCTGCAAATGCAATTGCAGCTTTCTTTCCAAGTTTCATGCTCTCACATCCACGCCCCGCTTTCCGAGGTATTTTTTCACGCCCTTAACTGAATATTTTCCATAGTGAAAAATGCTGGCTGCAAGCACTGCACTGGCATCAGTCTTCTGAAACACGAGCAGCATGTCCTGGGGGGAGCCTGCGCCGCCGCTAGCAATTACTGGCACTCTTACTGATGCGCACACCTGCCGCAGCAGCGCCAAGTCATAGCCCTCTTTCGTGCCGTCCGCGTCCATGGAGGTGAGGAGTATTTCCCCGGCGCCCAGGTAGGCTGCCCTCTTCGCCCACTCAACAGCATCCATGCCAGTGCGCCTTGTGCCGCCGTAAATCAGGACCTCATACTTGTCGCCTGCGCGCTTGGCATCTATTGACACGACAACACAATTGCTGCCGAAAACATTTGCAGCTTCGCGTATGAGCGCGGGGTTGAGCACTGCGGCAGTATTTATCGCGCACTTGTCAGCACCTGCATTCAGCATGCGCCTGAAATCAGCAACTGAGCTGATGCCGCCGCCTACGCACACCGGTATGAACACATTTTCAGTTGTTTTCCGCACCACGTCCAGCATTGTCTTCCTGCCCTGCTTTGACGCGCTTATGTCCAGGAACACGAGCTCGTCAGCGCCTTCCTCATAGTAGCGCTGCGCAAGCTCCCACGGCACGCCAGCGTATTTCAGCTGCTTGAACTTCGTGCCCTTTACCACCTGCGGCTTGCCGCGCACAAGAGTGCAGTCAAGACAGGGGATTATTCTTTTCGCAAGCATGCTTTCGCCTCCATGAAATTGAATTTGCCCTCGTAAAACGCCTTGCCCACTATGAGCCCTGCTGCGCCTGCCTTCCGAGCCTTCACTGCATCGGCAACAGAGGAAACGCCGCCGCTTAGGATTACGGGAAGAGGACAGCGTGCAATGAACTCCTGCGCAGCTCTTTCATCAATTCCTTCGAGCGAGCCGTCGCGCGGAATGCTGGTGTAGATGACCTCGAAAATGCCGAGTGCACTTGCCCTTTTGGCAAGCTCCAGCGCATC
>JBAZVU010000003.1:4930-18477 GCA_041660725.1 Candidatus Micrarchaeia archaeon
GCGTGAGCGCGCTGCTGTCCTTCTCGTCTATTGCAGCGGCTATTCTTTCGCCGCCCAGTTCTGCGCACATTTCCCGCGCAAGCTCCTCATCTTCGGCAAGCATACTCGACACCACCACACGCCATGCCCCATTTTCCAGAAGCTCGCGTGCTGCAGCAAGCGAGCGTATTCCGCCCCCTACCTGCACTGGCAAGGAGGCACTGCGGAGAATGGCGAGTATTGATTCGCGATTCCTCCTTTCTCCGTAAACTGCTGCTTCGAGGTCAACCACATGCACGGCATCAGCACCTGCAGCTTCCAGCGCTGAAAGAGCGTCAAACGGATTTTCATAGTAGGTTTTTGCAGTGGCTAGCTCGCCGCGCACGAGCCTTATGCATTTGCCTTTGAACAAATCAATCGCACCAATCAAACGCATCTTCTCACCTGCACAACTCCACGAAATTTTTGATGATTCTCAAGCCTGCCTCGCCGCTTTTCTCAGGGTGGAACTGCACCCCGAAAATATTGTCCCTGCAAACTGCCGCAACCAGCTCGGAGCCATACGCGGCAGTTGCTGCCACAACTGTTGCATCTGCTGGCTCGCAGGAGTAGGAATTGGCAAAGTAGGCGTACGTGCTGTTTGGAATGCCCTTGAAAAGTGCGCAGGCATTTTTCATTTCCAGCTTGTTCCAGCCCATCTGCGGCAGGCGCACTTTTCCCGGAATCTTGCGCACTTTTCCTTCCAGCAGGCCGAGGCTGCTGATGCCTGGCGCCTCTTCGCTCTCCTGGAAAAGCGCCTGCATGCCGAGGCAGATGCCCAATACGGGCTTGCCTGAAGCTGCAAACGCCCTTATGCTGCCAAGGAATGCCTCACGCCCCTTCAAGGCTGCGAAGGAGCCCACGCCGGGCAGGATGAGCCCGTCGAAAGCGCTGAGGGGGCTGTTGGCCTTTGCTATTGCAGCCTTTCCCTTGCACTTTTGCACAGCTAGCAGGACGCTCCGCAGGTTGCCGGTGCCGAGATCCACCACTCCAATCATGGTATCACCCGCCTCATCGAAAGCACCAGCATGTCCTTTGCACCTGCCTGCTTGAGCTTTGGCACAAGCTCGGTCAAGCTGTCCGCGCGCACAACTGAGTGCACTGCATACTCGCCCTTCTTCGCAAGCTGCAAAACAGTAGGGCTTTCCATGCAAGGAATGATGGCCGAGACGCGCTTCAGCGCCTCGTCGCTCTTCACATTGAGCATCAGGTAGTAGAGCCCCTTTGCCCGCATTATGCCCTCGAAGGCAAGCTGCAGCTCCTGCATGCGCTCGGGCATTTTTTCTGCCGCCTCGTTGTTGGCTATCAGGCACACGGTGGATTCCATCAGCACGCTGATTTCGCGCAGGTTATTGGCTTCCAAGGTTGCGCCAGTGCTCACATGATCCACTATCGCGTCCGCCAGCCCGATGTTCGGGGCCAGCTCAGTTGCCCCAGCCAGCTCAAGAAGCTCCACTTTCAGCCCTTTCTTCCCAAAAAACTCGCGGGCAAGGTTCGGCAGCTTTGTAGCTATGCGCTTGCCTGCAAGCTGTGAGGGAGAGGTTATTCCTGAGTTTTTCGGGACTGCAAGGGAAATGCGGCACGCGCCGTAGCTAAGCATGCAGAGCACCTTCACTCGGCTCTTTCTCTCAAGCACGTTGTCGTAGCCAGTGAGGCCCACGTCCGCAGCGCCTTTCTCAACATAGAGGGGCACGTCCTGCGCGCGCGCAAAGAGCATGGAGAGCTTGCCGTTCCTGCTCTTGGAAGAGAGCGAGCCTTTGCTGGCGCTGCCCGCTCCAAAGCCCGCGTCCTCAAGCAGCTTGAGCGTTGGCTCGTACAGGATGCCCTTGTTCGGTATTGCAATTTTCATTTTCATCACCTACTCCAGAGTGCCTTTCACTCCTGCTATCCCGCCTGCCCTCCAGGGGTTGCTGCGGAAAGCTTCGGCAAGCGCCTCGCCAAAGGCTCTGAATGCAGCTTCCCAGGTGTGGTGCGGGTCCTCGCCCTTCAGAAGGCTCACGCGCACGCTCGCGCCGGCGCCCTGCGAAAAGCCGTCAAGGAACGCACGCAGGTCGCAGCTTGCCATGTTTTCAACAAGGGCTGCCTTTGCACCTTCGCATTCCCTGTCAACCCAGCAGCCCGCCCTTCCTTCTATGCTGAGCGCAACTTCGGCAAGCGCCTCGTCTATCATGGAGCGCCTCACTGCAGTGCCGTTGATGCCACTGCACATTTCGGCCTCGCACAGGCTGCGCACTGCCTTGCCAAAAGTTATGCCTGCATCCTCTGCAATCGTGTGCTCAAGGCGCCTTTCCGCCTTCACTGACACGGAAATGTTGAAGCCCGAGCGCCACCATATCATCTCAAGCATGTGGTCGAGGAAAGGCAGTGTGGTTTCAAGCTTCGGCTTTTGCCTTGCCCCTCTTTCCAGAAGCACGGCCACTTTTGTCTCAGTGGTTGCCCTGGCAGCTTCCACGCCCTCCTTTGTTTTCCTTATTTCAACCCCGAAGTTTCCCATCAAATCACCCGCGTTTTACTCCGATGAACCTGCGCATTGCATTTGCGTGCGCAGGAAATCCTTCGTATTCAGCCAGCGCCACCACGTCCTTCACAAGCGCCTTCGCGCCCTTTTCATCCAGGCGCTCGAAGCTGTAGCACTTCATGAAATCCCGCACGCTTGTTGCTGAGCTGCTTTTGGCCCAGCCGCCTGTTGGCAGGATTGCATTCGAACCTGTTGCATAGCACCCGCCCACAACGCTGCTGTACTTGCCCAGGAACACTGCGCCTGCATTCCGTATTTTTCCAAGGGCAGCCAGCTCGTCTTCCACGAGGAGCACCAAGTGCTCAGCTGCATACTCATTGGCAATTTCAAGGGCAGCATCCGTGTTTTTTGCAACTATGATTCCGCCGTAATTGGTGATTGCGGACTTTGCGAAATTCCTGCGCTTTTCAGGCAGCGTCGCTACCAGGGACTCAACTTCGGCCGTGATTTCCTGCGCCTTTTGCATTGAAGTTGCCACTATGACACTTGACGAGTCAGGACCGTGCTCTGCTTCTGCCACTGCTTCCATGGCGGCCACCATGGCGTCCGCTTTTCCGTCCGCAACAACGCATATTTCACTGGGGCCTGCGGGCGTGCCAAGTGCCACGTCATTTGAGGCGAGCTTCTTCGCGGAAACAACATAGGGGCTGCCGGGCCCTGTTATCTTCTCAACCTTTGGAATGGTCTCAGTGCCGTAAGCCATTGCAGCTATTGCCCCTGCGCCGCCTGCCTTGTAAATCTCAATGTTGCCGATGAGGTCAGCTGCGACAAGGGTGGCTGCATCCATCTGCTTCTGCGGCGGGGTGCAAACAACTATGCGCTTCACGCCCGCTACCTTGGCTGGCACTGCGAGCATGAGCATTACTGATGGAAATGAGCCCTTGCCGCATGGGACGTACAGGCCTGCACTTTCAAGGGGAACCCACTTCTCGCCCACCTCGACGCCCGGCTCGACCTCGATGCTCCAAGTTTCCAGCTTCGAAAGCTGGGACTCGCAGACCCTGCGTATGTTCTTGTAGGCGCGCTTCAGGGCGCGCAGGACATCAGGGCTGAGCTGCTTGTAGGCCAGCGCAATTTCCTTTTCCGAAACCCGCAGGCCGTCCAGCTCCACGCCGTCGTATTTCAGGCCGAATTTCCTGAGAGCAGCATCCCCGCGCTGCCTGACCTCGGCCATTATGCCAGCAGCTGTTGCATCCACGCTGTTGGAGACTGAATAGCGCCTCATTATCCGCTCTATGCCCGGAGAGCCCGGGACGTAATCATAAACAGGAACCCATTTTGTGAAGCACATCCCTTTCCGTGCTCACCCCGCCCGCATTTCCCTCCTTCTTGCCTTTCATTTTTTTCATTTTTTCACCCCGTTTTTCACTTCCCTGCCATTTTTCGAGAATGGAAGGGCGTCCGCTATGCTCGCTTCATTCGGCTGCGCCAGCTCAAGGCAGATTTTGCCCTCGGCTGCGCTAAGCACTTTTATTTTCACAGTGTCTTTCGGCCCGCCCTTCGCGATGCCGAGCCCCTCACGCAGAAGCAGCGGCAGAACTAGGCGTGCCTTTGAATCCAGCCTGATGAAGGAACTCCCTCCCTGAGAGAGCCCGCCTGTTGCTTGCCATATCCCACTCTTGTGCCCGTCCCACTATTTATGGGTTTGCTTTTCCCACTTCTTATTTGTTTGGAAGAAGGGAGTGCAACTCGGCTTCTGAAATTCCCAGCTCCAGCTTTTTCCTCTTGGAAGTCAGGCCGGAAACAATGCGCACCTCGCAATGCAGGAGTTTTGCCAGCTCCTTCAGCAGCTCAATATTTGCCTTGTTCTTCTCAGCCTGCTCCGTGAGCGAGACGTGGAGCTTGCTGTTTTCGTATTTTACGGAGAAGTTTTTGGAGTTGGGTTTTACCACGGCTTCAACTATCATGATGCAGCATGCTCCAAAAACAATTATAATTCTCAGCTCCCACTAATCCATCATGTCAATCATGAGCGATGCTGAAATACTCGAGGCAATGGAAAAGGGCGAGATTGCAATAGAGCCGTTTGACAAGAGCTTTCTGGGGCCTGACAGCGTGGACATCAGGCTCGGCAGGGAGCTTTTGCTGTCGAAGAACATCGGGAAAACCCTGGACCCCCTGAAAAAAGATGAAACTAACTACTTCGAAAAAGTAAGCTTGGGGAAAAATGAGCCATTCATGCTCGGGCATCATCAATTTGTCCTGGCAAATACGCTGGAGAAAATCGGGCTGTCCCAGAACATTGCTGCGCAAATTGAGGGCAGGAGCTCAATTGGAAGGTTTGGAATTGTGATACACATGACTGCAGGCATCATTCACGCTGGCTTTGGCTCAAAGAAGCCCAGCACCTTGACGCTGGAAGTTTAGTCTGTGAACCCGAATCCCGTGCTGCTGCACGCGGGCATGAAAATAGCGCAGCTCTCATTCTTCCATCTGGGAAAGAAGGCGTTGAAGGGCTATGACAGCATGAAGGGGAGCAAGTATGTTGGGCAGGATGCGCCTGTTGCCCCTAAAGCTTACCTAGACTAGTTGCTCTTTCCTGCCTAGTTACTTTTGCCACCAGAGGAAAGGCACTGACTTTGTGCTCTTTTTCACGACGAGAGTGTTGCTGCCCAGCTTGAGCCTGTGGCTGAACTGGCCGTCTATTACTGCAAAGGCAGGCCTCTTTGTCTTCACTATGAGCCTTGAAGTCTCGCTGTCCGAAACTACCAGGGGCTTGAAGGAGCGCCTGTAGGGCGCAAGCCCCACTATTTCGTACTTCCTGGCAGTTGGCGCAAGCTGCTTGCCGCCTGCCGAGTAGGCATAGGCTGAGGAGCCTGTTGGAGTTGAGAAGAGAACGCCGTCTGCCATGAACTTTGCGCGCGTCCCATCGCAGCGCACGTCAAAGTCCAGCACGCGGTGGTCCCAGTTGCGTATGAACACGTCGTTGAGCGCATCCTCCATCCTTTTGCCATTGAGCCAGCTTGAAAGCATTGTGCGGTCCTCAAGGCGCGGCCTTGCAAGGGCTGCTGAGAGCTTTTTCTTCCAGTCATTCTGGCGCGCCTGGCAGATGAAGCTCGTCTTGCTGCCTATGCCGAAGATGGGCACGTCGCAGTGCTCCTTCTCGTGCAAAATAGTGCCGTCGCCGCCCACTGTGATGAGCAGGTCTGCCATTCCGCGCACGCTTGTAACCTGAATGCCCCGCGAGTGCAGAAAGCTGTGCAGCTGGTGCGTGATGTCATAGGCCCACTGCTTTCGCGGGTTGGGCGCTATTGCAACATGAAGGATTTTGAAGCCCATAAGAACAACTCAGAAGCCCTTTGCTAAAAACCTTTCCCACTTCCGTCTTGCTATCGCCATCACGTTTTGCGCCATGACAGCCCGCATCTTGCCTGCTTTTATCGCGTCAAGCACGTCATCCTCGCGCGGCTTGCAGTTGAGCACGGTGTAAGCATTGCCCACCTCGTACCAGGAGTGCGCATCACTGCCGCCAGTGCCTATTGGCACGCGGCGGGAGGCGATGAAATTGTGCACGAAATCGCTGCCATTGAAGCGCTCAATTGCAGTTGCGCCAACATGGAAACAATGCGAACCCATGCTTGATTTGCGCTTGCGTATTGAAAACGCATGGGTGACTATGCTGATGCCGCCTGCCTTCTTCGCCCTCTTGGCTATTTCGGCAGCTGGCATGCCTTTTTCGAAGTCAAAATTGGAGCCCACTCCGAAGACGGAAATGTGGCCCTCTTTTGCGCTGCATTCCATGCCGCGGAGGATTAGGAGGCCCGGCACGTCCACGTTCCCGCTGTTTATTTTGTTGTGCTCGCATACGCCTATGCCGTCGAGCTTGAGCGCCTTTGCCCTGAGCGCCATCTGCTTGAGCGTGTGCAGCGCATCGCCTGAGGCGCAAGTGTGCATGTGCAGGTCGATTTTCACTCTTTCAGCTGGGGCTTTAACGCTTTTATTCCTTTGAGCTGCATGCAAAGGCCATGAAAACCAAGCTGCTGTATTTCGAGGACAGCTACCTGAAGGAGTTTGACGCTGCTGTTGTTGAGGTGAAGGGCACTGCCATCATGCTGGATGCAACTGCATTCTATTACACGAGCGGAGGCCAGCCCTGCGACACTGGAAAGATTGTTGCTGGCGGCACTGAGTACCAAGTGGCGGAAGTGAAGAAGGAGAATGGCGAGATTTGGCACTATCTGGACAAGGAGCCCGCGTTTGCAGCAGGCGCTTCAGTGCATGGGGCAATTGAGTGGGAGAAGAGGTACAAGCTCATGCGGATGCACACTGCAGCCCATGTGCTTGCAGGCGGCTTCCTGAACCAGCAGGGCGCACTCATAACAGGCAACCAGCTGGGAGTGGAGGAGACGAGGTTTGATTTTTCGCTTGAGCAGTTTGACAGGGCGAAATTCGAGGAACTGGTGGAGCAGGCAAATGCAAAGCTGGCAGAAGGGCTGGAAGTGAAAACATACACGATGCCAAGGGAGGAGGCGCTGAAGATGCCGGGCATGGTCAAGCTGGCAAATGCGCTGCCGCCTGCCATTAGTGTGCTGCGCATTGTTGACATTGGGGGCTTTGAGGTGCAGGCTGACGGCGGCACGCACGTGAAGAATTCTAGGGAGTGCGGAAAAATAAAAATTCTAAGGCTGGAAAACAAAGGAAAAAACAACAGACGGCTCTACTTTGGCCTTGAATAGGACTGAGAAGCAGGCCGTGATAGGGGTTTATAAAAGTTTAAAGCCATATTTCTAGGCATGAACAGGCGCGTGGGAGAGCCTGCGAAGGGAGAAAGCGCAGGTCAGGAAGCAAGGACTGCTGGCACGCAGAGGAATGCCTTTCGGTTTTCTACACCCCTAGCGGCTACCATAGCCCGTGTTATGAGGAATAGGCGCGGCTTTGTGCGTATTGGCTTCGGGCAGGCGGATGAGGGTGCAGGTGGCACGGGAAAGGAAGCCAGGGGACTTGAGAAGAAAGGTGGCGATAGGGAGGAGAGCCTTGTAAAGAGCACGCCGCCCGGGGCGCTTGTCCGAAAGGAGCCGGGGGCGCTGTTCGTAGTCAAGGACAATGGAAAAGTAAGGACGTACGAGGATGAGTTGCCAGCGCATGAGAAGGCAGCCACGGTTATCAGAATTATTCCGGGCGGCAAGGTCATCGGCAATGCCAAGATAAGCGGTGGCGAAGTCGGTGTTGGGGTTTACAGGGGAGGCAAGATAGAGGCGAACCCGCTTGGCCCTGGCGGACACGTCATGCCGTTCATAAAGGACGTTATGCTATTGTCTACACAGGAACAGACGCTGACAGTAAAGGGCAGATTCAAGACTGCGCAGGGCCTTGAAATAACCGTGACCGCAGAACTCATGTTCAGACTCAAGCCGCTTTATGCCACGATGATTTTCGAGAATTTTGGAGAGAAATATCAGCAAACCGCAGTAAAACCAGTGTTCGAGGACACGCTCAGGGAAATTGCAATCAACTGCAAGGCACATGACTTCTACCCCAAGCTGTCAGAAATACAGGATCAGGTGAGGGAGAAAATAGCTGCCAAACTAAGGCCAGTGGGACTCGTAGTTGACTATGTTTTGATAAAGGAAGTGGTGCTGCCTGAGCAGGTGGAACTGGCAATAGCGACGCCAACTATGTGCGCCTATCGCACAATTCAAGATACTGCGGAGCACGGACATGAACTGGTGACCATAGAGCTTACAATGCAGAAAGATGTGGCCATGGGGCGGCTTGAGGAAGTGAGATCTAGGCTGAGAGCAGAGCTGGACAGGTTCGAGATTGGCGAGAGGAAGGATCTAGAACTGATAGCCGCGCAGGCCGATAGGGAAATACGGCACGTGCAGGCAGAAACGACAGCTAGTGAAGTCAGGTTGGTTGGAGAAGCTGAGGCCGACGTGCTCAGGGCCAAGGGAGCCGCGTCTGCAGAGGTAATGAAGCAGAAGATAGAGGCCGTGCTGGGGCCCTTGGAGCCTGCTATATCCACACTCATGACGCTTCTCATAAACAAAGCATATAGCGGCAAGGGAAGCGATTAGTAGGTAGTTTTATGGTTCCCCCAAGTTTCTTTGCAAGAAGGAGAGGCAGCAAGGCAGGGGAGGAAGGTGTGCACGGGCATCAGCCGTCTGGAAGGCCTTTTGCCGGCAGGATGCTGCAGGAAGTGAAGGAAGGCCCAACTGGCGGGAAGGGCGAGCTGCAATTTACAGTAATACCCGGAGAGAGGAGAAAGAAGGGGTTCAGGGACATACTAATTGAGACGGCGTTGGTTACGGGCGCGGTTGTCGTTGTAGGAGCTACTGCCGTTGGCGGGTATTTCGGATACAACGCAGTATCTTCGGCTATAGAGGCGCATCAGAAAGAGGCTGAAAAGCCAGCGTACACTGTAAACATTGATGACACGGAGCCCGGCATGCGCAAGCCGACTTACGAGATAAAGAGCGGGACGAAGACACCGGAACAGAAACCCGTGTCCCCAAAACCAGCAGAGAGCACGGTGGCAGAAAAGGCGCCGCCACCCACACACAAGCATGAGGAGAAGGTAAAGGCGCCGGCAAAGGCAAAAGAAAAAACTGAGGAAAAGATAGAGGTCCAGAAGCCAAAGCCGAAGGAACCTGAGGAAACTCAGCAAGTGACTACGAAAATACAATATGGAAAGACTTCAGTCAGGGCCGCAGATGGAAGAACGGGGGCGACTAAGTGGACGTTTGAGGCGCCGACGGGTTGGGAAGTCGAGGGGGCGCCGGACATCGTTGGCAATAGCGTGGAGGTGACGTTGGTCAACAAGACGGTTGGAAGTGGCAGCGGCATTTTTGAGGGGATTGAGAAACAGAAATACAAGATAGACCTGGAGAGCGGAAAGGCTAGAAAGGTTTGAACCAGATTTACGGGTAGCTCATTACGTAGAGATTGCTTGGGCCTTTTGAAGAAAATTCGCCATGAGCTATGCTAATGAACAGGAGACCGTCGCTTGTGCAGAGGTTTACATGGGCTTTTTCAAAGGACTTCTGCATGAAGAAAGAGCCTGTTTCATCGCCCGTATTGGCATTCAGGGCATACAGCTTGATGAGATTGTCCTGTGTCCCTGTTTTTACCCAACCGGTACTGGCTACAAACACTGCGTCCCCGACAATAGCCAGCGAGGAATTTAGGCCTGCGTCAAGCGCCTTTACCCATCGTTTATCACCCGTGGTCATATCTATGCAGAATACGCTATCCCTATTTACGACATATGCCTTGTCGCCGTGCACCAGCACTTCTAGAGACTCGTAATTCAGAATCTGGCGCAATAGTGCGGTGCTCCAACGGACGGTTCCTGAATTCATATCGACGTTTTTTAGGGTGGAATACGTTAGTAAAAAGAGGTGGTCGCCGGTAAAGCAAGGACGCGCGCCCGGAGATTCAAAAAAGGTCTTTGAAACTTCTGCTTCCCGTAGCCCCTGAGATTGAACATCCAGTTCGAATATTCCACTCTTTTTCCAGTCTCCCTTGACAAGTCCGAGATATATTTTGTTCGGGCGTGAATCAGATACGCATATCAGACTGTTTCCGAGAACCCGCCAGTCCTTGGGCAACTCAATTGTGGAGGTTATTTCACCGCTAGTGGAATTTATGACAGTCACACTGCGGGCTTTGCTCAAAAGATTGAGAGTGGTGGAGCTTAGAAGGAGCCTTGACTGGAAGTCGGATTCGATGGGAATCGACCAAATGACTTTGCCGCCGTCTATGTCTAAGGCGTAGAGTGTGTTTTCAGTGCCAATATAAAGGCGCTTCCCGTCGCAAATAGGGGGCAGCGCTGCCTTTAACTGAGCAGTCCACATTTCCTTGCCCGAGAGCTTGTCAAGGGCTATGACTTTGAGGTCGTCCGTGGCTATAAACGCAAGCTTAGATGAAAAAACGGGTGGAAACTCCACACCGCTTGCTTCAAATGCCCAGTTTATTGACGCGCGCGCCGCGGATTCTTTCGGCGGCTGTTCCCGCACTTCTTCCACTTTTACATCCTGCTTGGCAAAGGCAGGAGCAGGAGGCAACGCAGTTGCACCAATGAGAGAAGAAGATATACCAGCTAGAGTAAGTAGTGCTGCCTTTCTGGCAAGAATATTCGTGGAGTTAATGAGGTCCCTAGATGGAATTTGCTTCTGTTGGCCACCTAGAAGTTTGCTTCCCACAATTGGAAATATATGGCACTGAAGCTTTAAAATGGCTATGTCTAGCCAGAATCGGCTGGAGAGTCACTGAGCGTCGTACTCTTCAGGAACAAAAGGGGAACCCTAGAAAAGCCCGCCGCCCTTGCCGCCCTTCACCTTGTCCAGGTTGCTCTGGAACTGGTTGTAGGTCTGGTCCAGAGTGTTCATGGTGTACCACATGCCGCGCGCCTCGGACTCGAGGTCCGTGGAGCTGCTGTCGCCCTTCTTTTTCACGCCGACAAGCTCGAACATGCGGTTGAGGCCAGTCCACATCATGAGCACATTGAGGATGAGTGACAGCCACTTCAGAATCTGCTCAAAGAAGTTTTTCTTCTTGGGCTTTTCCTTCTGGAGGCCTTCCTGGCGTTCCGGGGCATCCTGGGCCTCGCCATGGACTTGCTGCGCGCATTCCGTGAAACGCTCTGCCTGCTTCACGTCGCCATCCACTGCCCGCCCCTCCTCGTCGAACTCATTCAGGGTGTGTTTTCCGCCAGCGAGAACAGCAGCCATAGTGGTCTTGTCGAGCATCACGCGCTTGTCATCATACGCAAGCTCGTACCTGTCGCCCACCTTGCTTATCTTCAACTCGTCTGTAGGCACTTTCGACAGTTGCAGGAGCTGGTCAAGGCCTGCCTGCGTCATGCTTATGCTGCCCATCACCTCACGGCCGTCCTCTGTTGTCTGGCAGATGTCCATCCTATAACCCTTGCTCCCTGCTACGCGGTAAACATCCAGGAAAAGGCCCGCCTTGGATGCGGCAGTGTCCTCGGCCTTCGCCGACAGACCTTCCTGCTGGCGCAGCGCAAGGTTCTCGCCCTCGTTCAGGGTGGACTCGGCGATGTTGCCCGCGGATGAGACGTTCTTCTTCTCAAGCTGCCTCAGCACGCTTGCCTCCATGTCTGCGTAAATTTCAGCGCCGTCTGCGGGCGACTTTGCGAATTTCTTCCAGGAAAGCGAGAGGTCGTAGAGCAGCTGCTTGCGCACTGCGGCGTCATCGCCGAACTCGTCCGCAATCTGCTGCTTGAGCTCGAGGTGCTTCTTCAGCACTGAGACGCCCTCGTTGAAAGTGTCAGCATTGCCCTTGGCACCCTTCTTGATGGTGTCGAGCATGGTCTTGTAGCCCTTGTAGTTCGGGTCCTTGGTGCCCACTTCCTTGTTGAGCCACTTGACTGCGTCTGCATAGGCGCCGTCGAGCGGAGTCTGCTTCAGCGTAGGAGGCGTGCGCTTCAGGGTGGTGCTTCCCGCGCCCCTTACAGATTCATCTTCATTCGTGACATTGTTTCCAAACTTCGGTGCCATTCAACCACCTTCCAATTTTTGTCTGACTATTCATTGTATTTGTTCAGTATATTAATGTAAGTGTTTTTCTCGTCTAAGCCCCACTTGTTCGCAGGGTCCAGAAGATCCTTGGCAAGTGCCTCCACGTCATAGTTGGCCTGCCTGCCCCCGGCTATTTCCGCCATGTCCCTGAACAGGGTTGCCATCGCGCCCTTGCGCGTCTGCTCAAGCTCGCCCACTGCAGTGATGAGCGTGAGAAGCTGGCTTGCATCTGTTTGCTCGTCCCTGTTCTGGTTCTGGAAGTCTGCCTTGCCCGCAATGTCCTGGTAAAGCTGCATTGACTCCTTTGGAATGTACTGCTCAAAAGCGGGCTTCTGCTCAAGCTGCTGTGCGGGCGGTTGCGCCTGCGCCACTGGCGCTGTTGGAGGAGCGGACTTGTCGACATTTGCATTTGGCTTTCCGCCTTCGCCCGCAGGCTGCCCTGCACCGGTGTCGCGCCTGCCAGTAATCAGCCCAGTTTCCTCCTTGTTGTCTGTGGCCTGCTCTGCCTGGTGCGAGATCCAGGTCTGCCCCACGCAGGTGCCAAGTATTGTGGCTGTGCCTGCAATGGCAACAATGCCGCCGGCCATTATGAGCTTCTTGCGCAGCTCGCGGTCGCTCTTGTTCCTCGACTGCTTCAGCTTCTCGGTGATTGCCGCAAGCGTGGTTGCTGCGGCTTCTGCCTGAGTGGGCGTAAGCGTGCCATTTTCAGAAATATCATCGAGCGCCTGCACATCCTGCCTGGTCAGCACGCTGGGCGCGCCCTTCTGCACAGGCGGGCCGCGTGCATCCTCGGCATCCAAGGCAGCAGGGTCTTCGAGCGCCTTCGCGCCCCTGTCTGCAAGCTGCTGCACCTTTGGCGGCAGTGGCTCAGGCTCAAGCTCCACCTTGATTGCGTTGGCTGGCGCCTCTTTTGTCTGCGGCACGCCCTTCTTGGTGAAGGAGATGGGGCGGCCGAAATCAACGTCAACAACTTCCACGTACTTGTAAGCGCCCGAAGTGAGGTCAGATGCAAGCGTGCCCAGGTATTCCAGGCCGTGCGCCTGTTTTGTGCCGAATTTCTCAAGGTACACCATGCGCGCAGGCTCGGCAGGGTCAGTGGAAACAAAACGCAGCCACTTGCCACCGAAGCGCGCATTGGCAGCGCCGCTTTCCATCATTGGCCCGAGGTCTGCAACTGAAACTCTCTCAGTGACGTACTTAGGGAAGTAGGGCACAAGGCGCGTGAGGAAGTCTATGCTGACCTGCGGAAGGACCGGCACGTTCAGGCGCATCACATCTATCTGCATTGTGTCAGTTATTGGAATGCGCACTGGCTTGCCTGCAAACTGGTTCCAGGCCAGGTTGAGTGCTGAGAGGCCAAGGTAAGTTGCTGCGAAGCCGCCGGCAAAATCAGCACCCATGCCCCAAAGATGGGAACTGCCGCCGCCCGTCATGGTGCTTTGCATGCTTTGGGCCATTTCCATGAAGCCCTTGGGGCCCTGAAGCAGGCCCATTGCATTTGCCATTCCCATGTAGCCGGAAAGCTGGCC
>JBAZVU010000004.1:0-18000 GCA_041660725.1 Candidatus Micrarchaeia archaeon
TGCTGACGTTGGAAATGGGACTGTGGAAACTCCTGAAGGGCCGCAGGTGCAGAATGCGTCGCAGCAGGAGCCTGTTCAGCAGCCGGCTTCGCCTCCTGTGCAGCAGCCTGTCCAGCCAGTAGCGCAGCCAGAGCAGCAGAAAGGAACTTTTGACTTCATTGGCGACTTCTTTGCAGGCATATTGAAGTTCTTCGGGCTGGGCTAGGCAGGTATTTAAGATTTGCAGGGAAATGCGATGTGGGGTGGGAAAATGAAACCTGAACTGCTGGCAGTATTTTTGGTGTTTGCACTTTTCATCGCAGGATGCTCGCAGTATCAGGCGCCGGCCCAGCAGCCTTCAACCACGCCGCCTGCAACACCAGGAGTTTCGCAGCAGATTCCGGGAGCAGCAGTCACTGAAGTTGCAATCAAGGATTTTGCATTCGCTCCGGCTGAAGTCACGATTGCAAAGGGCACTAATATCAAATGGGTGAATAAGGATGCAGCGCCCCACCAGGTAAAGGGGAGCGGCTCTGAATCCACCACTCTTGCTGATGGAAGCAGCCAGACGCAGGGATTCAGCTTTGATTCCGGCCCGCTGGAAACTGGAATGGGCTTTGAGGTCACCTTCAACTATACTGGCACTTACGACTACATATGCGCAATACACCCATCAATGAAGGGCAGAATAATAGTGCAGTGAGGTTGGAAAAATGTTCAGGGAAATCAGCTATGCACTGATATTCGGCAGGCCCCTGCTGATGTATTTGGGCCTGCTCACCCTGCTTTCCCTGCTTACAACTGCAACACTGGGCTATCTGGTGCACAAGGGCAGGGTGCCTTTCAAGTGGCATTTGCGCGCGGTGATTGTCACGCTGGCTCTTGCTGCAATACACGGCACTCTCGGCGTGCTGGCCTATGTCTAGTGCCTTAGCACTATTACGTAGTTCAGGTGCGAGGCGTCTATTATTTCGTACTTCTTGGTCAGCTGCTCGACTGCAGCTTTCACGTCCTCGAAAGAGAAGGATGCTGAGGTGAAGTTCTGCACTATGCCGTCATTCAGCATGATGCAGCCGTTCTTCTCGCGTATGCCAGTGTGCCCGAAGTGCTCGTAAATTGCACGCCTTTCTGCCTCTACGCCTTTCTTGTACACTGAGAAGATTGTGAGCTTTGTTGAAAGGGAGAAAAGATTTCCGACAAAAGCCCAGGGCGCTGCCTGGTTGCCGGCTGTATTGAGCATGCTCAGCGACGCGTCGATTTTCCCGTTTTTCGGCATCGTGGCGGTTATTTCCACGCGCTTTTCGCCTATGAAAAACGTGCGCGCGAATTCAGCCATCACGGCGTCTTGCTCTACTCCCACTATGCGCGTCACCTGCGGCGCAGCCAGAAGAACCGCCCGGAGCACGCGGCCTGAGCCGCAGCCTACCTCGATGGCACTTTTTATCCCGTTGGCTTTGAGCTGGCCGCCTATCTCAGCTTCTTCCCTGGCAGCCATCTGGTACCAGAAGAAGACGGGCTTTGGCGCGCTCTTCCAGGCCTTGGTGCGCACCATGACCTCTAGGTGGTGCATGCACTGGCGGCAGTTCCAATTCTTCTGCTGTAATTGTCCTCCCATATCCTATTTCAGTCAAAACCAGTATTTATAGCCCGCACCTCGGCAAGGGCAGCTCATCTGAGGGTGGCGGGTTTTTAAACAGCCCCAGCGATAGCACGCCAGAAGAAGGTGATGCTCATGCGAAGCGAAAGCGTGCGGTTTGGCAGGACATTGGAGTGCGAGTGCGGCGCACAGATGAATTTCGAGTTCAACTCAACAGCCAGCGTTTCCAAGATTGAGATTATCGGCACATGCCCGAACTGCAAGAAAGAAATAGCGATCAAGATGGATACTGGGGGCGCGGGAAGCGGCTCATTTGAGTTCCATGAAATAGCAGAAGAGGAAGTGATTGCTGCAGAAACTACTACGAACACCAATAACGATACCCACGGCTATTCAGGCTCCAGCAGCTCTTCAGCTTCCAGCAGCACCGGGCCTAGCAGCGGAAACCCTTACGACATGTTCAATGACCCGAAGTATTAGACGTCAGCAGAAATCAGGCCATTGTGCGTGATGAACTTCTTTGCCTCGAGAACAGCAAGCATGAGCACTGCCGCTACAGCTATCAGCACCCACTCGCTGATGCCAAGGGGCACTGTCTTGAAAATCGGCTGCAGCTGCGGCAGGTACACCACTGCAAGCTGTATGAGCAGCGAGGCCAGGGCTGCAAGCGCAAGGTAGCCATTGGCAAGCATTTCAGTCAGGAAGAAGCCCTTTGTCCTGATTGCAAATGCAACTGCAAGCTCCATCACTACGAAGGCAGTGAAGGCAAGGGTGCGCGCATGCACTTCTCCCGACTGCAGCAAATCCATCTCGTAAATTGCAAGTGTGGCGCCGCCTACCAGCACGCCTATTGCAATCAGGTTGAGCATCTTGTTGCCCGCGAGGATTGAGTCTTTCGGGTTGCGGGGCTTGCGCTGCATGATGTCCTGCGAGGCAGGGTCAAGTGCCATGGAGAGGGCAGGCACGCCGTCTGTCACGAGGTTGATCCAGAGCAGCTGGATGGGCAGGAGGGGCGTTCCAAGGCCTGCAAGCGCGGCTACGAAGACTGTGAATACCTCGCCCACATTGCAGCCGAGAAGGTAATAGACTGCCTTCCGGATGTTGTCGTAAATTCTGCGGCCTTCGCGCACTGCGTTTACTATTGTGGCAAAATTGTCGTCCATGAGCACCATGTCACTCGCCTCTTTCGCGACATCCGTGCCCGTAATGCCCATTGAAATGCCAATGTCAGCCCTCTTCAGGGCAGGCGCGTCATTCACGCCGTCGCCTGTAACTGCAATGACCTCTCCGTTTGCTTTCAGCGCGCTCACAATGCGCAGCTTGTGCTCAGGAGAAACGGCAGCGAACACGCGCACGCTCTTCACCTGCACTGCCAGATCTTCATCTCCCATTATGTCAAGCTGGTCGCCAGTGAGCACATCACCTGTTGAGATGCCCAACTCTTGCGCAACTGCCTCTGCAGTTGTCTTCTGGTCGCCCGTAATCATCACTACCGAAATGCCCGCATCCACGCACTCGCTTATTGCTGCCTTTGCCTCCACGCGCGGCTGGTCCATCATCGCTGCAATGCCCACAAAGATGAGCTCGCGCTCAATGCCTTCTACAGATATTGTTTCCTTGCCGTCAAGAGGCCTGTAGGCAAGCGCAAGAACGCGGAATGCCTGCGATGCATAGCGCTTGTTTGCCTCGAGCAGCTCGTTCCTGTCAGCTTCCGAAAGCTTCATCACCTTGCCCTTGTGGTAGATGCGGTTGCAGAGGCGCAGTATGCTCTCGGGCTGGCCCTTCACGAATGCAAGAGTCTCGTCCTTGTGCTTGTAAATGATGGTCATGCGCTTGCGGTCCGACTCAAAGGGCAGCTCTGCAACCATCTTGTGGCTCTCCAGCTCATCTTCCTTCACCACCCCGCCCTTCTCGGCCATTGCAAGAAGCGCGCCCTCTGTCGGGTCTCCTATCACAACATGGCGCTCGCCCTCTTTCTTCAGGTAGGCTGAGTTGCACAGGGCCGCAATGTGCAGGGCAACAGACACCTCGTCTCCGTACTTGCGCCTGTGCACCTTGCCCTCCAGGGTGACATCGCCCTGCGGCGAGTAGCCGGTGCCGGTGAATTCGTACTCCTTCCAGTCAGCGAAAAGCTTCTTCACCACCATTTCATTGCGCGTGAGGGTGCCGGTCTTGTCAGTGCAGATGAATGTAGTTGAGCCGAGAGTCTCGACTGCCTTGAGCTTCCTGACTATTGACTTCGCATATGCCATCCTCTGCACGCCGAGAGCCAGGCTCACAGTGACTATTGCAGGCAGGCCTTCTGGCACAGCTGCAACTGCCAGAGTAACCGCGA
Source organism: Candidatus Micrarchaeia archaeon (assembly GCA_041660725.1). Classification (GTDB taxonomy): domain Archaea; phylum Micrarchaeota; class Micrarchaeia; order Burarchaeales; family Burarchaeaceae; genus JBAZVU01. The sequence goes on from JBAZVU010000004.1 coordinate 3,912, forward strand.
CCAGGAATGACTCAATGAATGAGAGGCCGAAGCGCCAGTTCACTATGAAGACAATTGCGCATATGAAAATAGTTGCAATGCCCAGGCGCTTGCCCATTTCCTCCAGCTGCTCTTCCAAAGGAGTTGATTCCCTCTCGACAGTCTGGACCAAGGCAGCCACGCTTCCGAATTTCGTCTGCATTCCAGTAGTGCGCACTATTCCGATTCCTTTTCCTCTCGTAACAATGGTGCCCATGAACACCTGCTCGCCCTTTTTCCTGTGCACTGGCATGCTTTCGCCTGTGAGCGCAGCTTCATCAGCCTCAAGGCTCGTGGATTCCAAAAGCTCAATGTCAGCAGGTATTGCATCGCCCACTTCCAGGAGCACGATGTCGCCGGGCACAAGATAGCGCGCCTCAAGCATGGATGGCTGGTTGTCCCTTATCACGCGCGCCTGCGGCGCGACCATCTTCTTGAGCGCCTCGAGCGAATTTTCCGCCTTGCTCTCCTGCATGAAGCCGAAGATGGAGTTGAGCACGACTATTGAGAAGATGACAACTGCATCAAGGGTCTCGCCAAGGAAGGCGGAGACAACTACGGCTCCAAGAAGCAGGAGCACTACGAAGTCTTTGAACTGCTCGATGAACTTCTGCCATGCAGGCTTGCGCGGAAGCTGGCGCAGGGCATTGGGGCCGTATTTTGCAAGAAGCTCGCTTGCCTCTGCAGTAGTGAGGCCGGTGTAGTGCATGCGGGGATTTCGAATGGAGGGCTTAAAAGAGTAAGTTATTCAGAAATCCGACAGCCGCATCTGAGGAAGAATGCTGCTCCTTCTTCGGTATTCTGAGATGGGTATTTTGAGCCTGCCTGCAAGATGGGCAAGGGCATCGCTGAGAGTTGAAAACTTCTTTGGCAGCGAGGCCATTGCATGCCTTGAGTTCTCCCTTACCTCGAACACGCCTACTGGCACATTATACTCCGGCCCAATTTCCCTGAACACTATTGCCCTTGCCTGCTTGCCTCTTTTCGCAAGAGCCTCTGCAACGCCCAGCCTGCCAGCATAATAGCCGCCTGCCTCCTGCTCTGCGTACTTTGTCCTGCCTTCAAAAGGCTCGTACTCATGCTCCAGATTATAGGTCTTCTTGCCCTGGTCCCAGGCGCTGCCAGCTGCCCATGCCTCGAACTGCTCAAACTCCCACTTGCCCGGCAGGAGAAGAATTTCAAAGTGGTTGAAGAGGAATTCGGCTGTGTAAACTTCGAACTCGCTGATTTCGGGCATCTCGCGCACTTTCTCCATTATCTGCTTTCCAATCATGTCATCAATTGCAGTTATGGACCAGCGGGTTGGCACGAGCTTGCGCTTCTGCTCCTGCCCCAGAATGCCGCCTGAAAGAAGCCTTGTAAGGTAATAGACATCATGGCCGTGCGAGTAGAGTTCATCAACTGCATCCACTGCCTTCACCCGCTCTTGCACCAGCTCATCCACCTTCTTCGGTATCACCGGGTTTTCCGCAACTACAAAATCCTTCAAAGGAGCGCTGGAGCCCATAGGCAGGACGTGGTGGGAGAAATCCATATTGAACTTTGGCTTTCGCGTGAATGTGATTTCAGCGTCTATGGGCTTGATGGACATTGCACTTTCCTGCGCCCTTTCAAGCAGGCGCGTCCTGCCGAAAACATTGAGCTTGCTCTTGCTCCTTACCATTGAAACTTGCATCTCAATGATTTTCGAATACTCCATGCCATACCAGGCAGCAGGATTGTCAAGTATGCCTGCCTGCGCAGAGCTTGACTTGTCATCAACTGATACAAGAGGGCCCCAGTTTATCTCAGGGTAGCCGATTCTTCCAACAAATACATTCGGGGGAGTTGGGCCGAAGATGCTCTCCTTTTCCTGCATGCGCTGCAGCGCAGCCATGTCAATGCTCTTGAAAAGCTGGTGCCTTGAATAGTCAATTCGCGCCATGGTTACCTGATGAAAAGTGGGCTTGCACTCTTAAAAATAGTTTTCAGGCAGGGGCGCGGGTGAAACTATAGGTGAGGTTTGTGCGGAGGATGCTTTATCCTGTATGCTGCACTCAGGCGGGCATAGTCTCCTTTTGATCCTATGGGTGGCTTCCCGCCTTGACCAGTCTTGCTGAGACGTTCGGCTTCGGAAGGACCCGGATCGTAATTTTGCCACATTCGTTTAACGGACTCTGAAATGGTTTCGCGGGAGGAATAGATTGCTCCGATAACTCCGGCTAGAACTACCGCACCTACAACCGTGCCAACTGTCGCGGCGTATGCTTCGGGGCTGCCGATAGCCACAAACCCAGCAACGCAGGCTCCGGCAAACCCTATTCCAAACATGCAGCCGAGAGTTTCAGCACACGACCAACCGCCCCGATTTTTCCAAATCGGCTTTTGCTTTACGGCTTGCGTTTGTTCTTTCTTCTGAGTTGGTTTTGATGCGTTTGCTTTTGCAAGTTCCTGTTCAATCTTGCTGAAGAAGAAAATATTCCGCGCAGTTCGCACAACGCGATTTGTTTGGCGCTGTTGCAAATTAGAAGTATTGGCAGTTGCAAACGCGAATGCAGGTTTCATTCCCAGTGGCTGCATGCCTGTAACTATGCCTTTTTGAGCTTAAATACCTAACTTCCGCGCAGCCACCAGAAGGGGTCGTGAATCAGGCGGTCCAGCATCTGCAGGAGAGTGGGCTGCTCGGGCTGGGGCAGATAAGGCGCCGGCGCAGCGCCTATTTGGCTGGGCGCTGCCTGCGGGGAGGCGGGCACGGCAGCAGGCGCAGTTGCATCAAGGCTCAGCACCAACACCTTGGGCTCATAGCCTTCTTTCGAGCAGCTCACTGCATAAGAATAGGTGCGCAGAGGCAGGTGCAGGTAGTCAAGCTGGCCGGTGTACCTGTTGTTGATGAGCGAGAGCGAGCCAGTGATGTCGCCTTCCAAAAAGCAGTCAGCGCCTGCAAGCGGGCCCTGCGTGGAGTTGTAGTCCACCCATAGCATCAGGCGCCTTGAGGCAATGTCATTGAATGCCTGCACTGCAAAGTAAGTTGGCTCAAGGCCCCCGCGGAAGCGCACGAGCACGCTCTCCCCGTCATAGGAGACAAAGGAGAGCACGTTATTGCCGTAGGAAAGGTTGCGGCTTGCGTCAATGCGCCCGAATGCAGCCTCGCGGTACAAGAGCACGCTGCGGTTCTGCACATCCATATCGCCTATCAGCCAGTAGTCGTTCGCATACTCAATCCAAATGCGCTTGCCTGCTGCTGAGAAGGGTATTGAAGGCTCGAAGTTCGCCTCGTAGCCTTCCGAAGAGCTGTAAACAGTCTGCGTGATGTTCACGCCTTCCAGCGCGCCCATGAGCCCGAATTTCATCCATGCATCCCTGTTCGGCTCGCTGCCTGCCTTTATCTGCTTCAGGCCTTGCGAATCATAGACTACTGTAAGAGAATCGCCGTTTGACAGAAGCGCGCCGTCCTTCACCACTATTGCCTGGGCTATGAAGGCTGCATCAGTGCCGTTCGAAGTGGGCGAGTGGAGAATGGCAAGGGCGCTCTCATTGCCCGCCGTGAGTATGACTGGCACGTCAGGAAGAACATGTATGTCCGCGCTGCCTGCTGCAAAGGAAAGGCCGGCAAGCAGGAGAAGGACTGCTGCAAGTGCTGGAAGCCTCATGCACAGGGTTCTGCGCCCGCATTTATAAAATTACCCCGCGAACTTCGTGCATGGCAGGCTTTGTTGAGGATTATTTCCTGAACCCTGTTTGGGACAGGACTGGCTACAATATGGTCAATACGCTAGTGTACGCAGGCATTGCGCTTGCAGCTGCCTATTTGATTTACAGGCTTTTGAAGAGGGAGAAGATTGCAATTGACGCCCGCTTCATCCTGTCCATCATACCATTCATACTCTTCGGCTCAACTGCGCGCGTGATTACTGACTCAGTTGACACCGGCGCGATGGCGCTCCATGCAGGCAGCCCCATAGCTGACTTTGTGCTCAATGCGCATTTCTATGACTACAATTACTTCACTGTCACGCCGGGCATTTACGTTGTCGTTGGCTTGCTGACAATTGTGGCTGTATTCGGATTGAACAGGCTGAAGAAGCCTGAGCTCATTGCACCTCTTGGAATAGTGCTGTGGCTCTCGCAGCTTGCGCTTCTCTCGCCAGTGCTCACTTACTGGTATTTCACCATCTTGGCGCTTGTGCTTGCAATTGCAGCAACTGGGCTGGGCTATTTTGCGCTCCTGAAGATGAAGGCGCAGAGCCTCCCGGGCGCACTGGTTGTCTTTGCGCATGCGCTTGACGGCGCTGCCACCTTTACTATTATCGACATCTTCGGGCCAGCTGTTGGCAAGCCGTATTTTGAGCAGCATGTGCTCTCGCGCGCAATTGGCTTCATAGGCGACAGCATGCTCTCATTCTTTGCTGTGAAAGTTATTTTCGCAACTGCTGCTGTGCTGATAGTGCAGCGCGAGGCATCTGACGAGCAGGAGAAGATGTTCATACTGCTGCTCCTGCTGATTTTCGGGCTTGCGCCCGGCGCAAGGGATTTGCTGCGGATGCTGGCTGGTGCTTGAAATGCTGACTCTTGTTGGAATGGGCCTCTGGTCTCTTGGCGACGTGCCACTCAAGGCATACTGGGAGCTGCGCAAGTGCGATGAGGTGTATGCAGAGCAGTATACGAGCTTCATGCAGCCCGGCATTTTGAGCCAGCTGCAGGCGAAAATTGGAGTGAGCCGCATTTCCGTGCTGTCAAGGACTGAAGTTGAGGATGGGAAGAAGCTGCTGGAAAAGGCGAAGACGAAAAGAGTGGCGCTCATCATTGCAGGCGACCCGCTCATTGCTACGACGCATGTATCGCTTTTGCTGGATGCAAAAAAGAAGGGCATCAAGACGCAGGTAATTCATGCAGCCTCCATCTATACGGCTGCAGCGGGGGAGGCTGGGCTGCAAATTTACAAATTCGGAAAGACCATCACGCTTGCAAAGTGGCGCGAGAAGTATGAGCCCATGAGCACCTACGACGTGATTGAGGAGAACTTGAAAAGGGGGCTGCACACCCTGCTGCTCATTGACATAGACGAGGGGCACCCGCTGGAGCAGGCTGAGATATTTGAGATTATCAGGAAGATGGAGGAAAAGGCAGGAAGAAAAGTGCTGGATGCAAAGAGGAAGATTGTTGTCTTGAGCAGGGTTGGAAGCAAGGAGCAGAAAGTTACATGGGACACTATTGGAGAGCTGGAAAAAGGAAAATTAGGCAAGCCGCCTTTTGTGCTCATAGTGCCCGGCGAGCTGCACTTTGCTGAGAAAGACTATTTGGAAAGCTTGTGAGCCTAGTGCTTTTGCAAGCGCCCTGCTGGGAAGGCCATTTAGAGAACAGCTACGAGCTTGCGCGCCATTTTGGCTTGCTGTCCTGCGACCTTGGCTCCGAGTGCCCAGTGTGGCTGCTGTGGGAATGACCCCCTGAGCTGCCTCCACGATAGCCGCCGGAGCTGCCAGGCCTGCCACCACTTCTGTAGCCGCCTGAACGGCTTCCACCAGAGTGGCCGCCGCTGCGATAGCCTCCGCCTGAGCCTCCAGAATGACCGCCACTGGAGCCGCCTCCGCGGTAGCCTCCGCCTGAGTGGCTTCCGCCGCTGTGGCCTCCTTGCGCTGAGCCGCCAAAGTGGCCTCCGCCTGGGCGCCTGCCCTCATGGCTCATTCCGCCGCGCCTGTCCTGGCTGTGCGGCTGGAAGGGCCTTGCTGGAGGCAGTGGGCCGACATCTATTTTCTCCTCAGTCATTGCAATGCTTGCATAGCGCTCAATTGCGCCGAGCAAACCCATCTGGTCTGGAAGAACAAGCGAGAATGCAGTGCCGCTCTTGCCAACTCTTCCAGTCCTGCCTGTCCTGTGCACGTATACAGCAGGCTCGTCTGGCAGGTGGTAGTTGATGACGTGCGTGACATCGCTTACGTCAAGCCCGCGCGCAGCCAAATCACTGGCTACTAGCATTTTCACCTGCTTTTGCTTGAACATGCGCATTGCAACATCGCGCTGCCTCTGCGAGAGGTCGCCGTGCAATGCCTCGACCTTGAAGTTCTGCCTGCGCAGGCCCTCTACGAGGTTGTCAGCTGATATTTTCGTGCGCGTGAAAATGATTGTGGTGTCTGGCTTGTGCGCCTGCAAATACATGCTGAGTGCGCGGAATTTGGCGCGAGGCTCTGAAACCATTGCAAATGAGTGCGCTATTTCCTTGACGCTGATTTCATCCTTGCTCACGAAAACAGGCTGGGGCGCGCGCATGTACTTGTGCGAAAGCCCCTCTATTTCTGAAGGCATTGTTGCTGAGAAGAGCATTGTCTGCCTGTTCTTGGGCAGCTTTGAGAGAATGAAGTCAATGTCCTCGATGAAGCCCATGTCCAGCATGCGGTCAGCCTCGTCCAGAACGACCATTTTCACGTGGTCCAGCCTGAGAGTGCCGCGGTCCATGTGGTCCATGAGCCTGCCCGGCGTGCCCACTACTATTTGCACGCCCTTGCGCAGGTTGTCTATCTGCACGTTGATGGATGCGCCGCCGTAAATTGGAAGTGATTTCACGCGGAGGTGCTTTCCGAGCTTGTCGAACTCGCCGCACACCTGCACTGCAAGCTCGCGCGTTGGGCAGAGAACCAGGGCCTGGATTTGCAAGATGTGCGGGTCCATTTTCTCCATTATCGGTATGCCGAATGCAACTGTCTTGCCAGAGCCTGTCTGCGCCTGGCCTATGACGTCCTCGCCCTGCATTGCCAGGGGAATTGCAGCTGCCTGTATTGGCGTTGGCTCCTTGAAGCCCATCTCATGAAGGGCCTGCATTGTCTCGTGCCGTAGCCCTAAACTTTCAAAACTCCCGCTCACACTATCCACTCCTGAGAAATTGCCCTTCCTTTTTCAACCAGCTTGAAGCGGAAACGCAGTCTGCTTTTGCAGTCTGTCAAGATTTTTCAACCGTCTCTAAGCGGAAACACGGCATGCGTAAGCAATGCCGTCAAGGAAAAGACTTCTTCTCCACTCTTGTTGGGGCAAGAGATGTTTATAAAGCCCGCACCTATTCCGGCAGGAGGGGCAGCAGCGGCCTTTCGGCGCGCCTGAGAATGAAGTAGCCGCCTATTGATGCGATGATGCTCATTGCAACTGTGAGCGGGAAGAGAAGTGCAAGCGATTCGCCCGGAAGCCAGGGATGGGTGAGCCAGGAGTAGTCAGACAAGTCGCTCAGGAGCATGAAGCCCAGCACTGCTGCCAGGTGCCAGGGCTTGGGCCTTACATAGGAGGCAAGCAGGAATGCCTGGAAGAAGAGGACGATGTGCGACACTAGCAGAAGAGTGGAGAGGAAAAGCTGGGCAGTTGTGTCCGTATAGAAGGGCCTGTAGTAGGTGAGCACGAATACTGTCCAGAAGCCGTACTTGACGCACCCCACAAAGGTAAGGAAGTTGAAGAGAGTTGCGAGCCTGCCTCGCACGCCAGTGTACAGGAGCAGCATGGAAATTGCAAAGAGCAGGGAGAAGAGCGGGCAGTCTGGTATGAAGGGCCACTGCCAGGCCGGGCTGGCCAGCATTTGCGCACCGTAGAAGAGAGTGAAGCCATAGAGTGCGCCAAGCAAATTTCCGAGCACTAGCACCCAGAACAGCAGGTTGCGTATGCGGGGGCTCAGCATGCAGAGAGGTAGAAGGTAGGGGGTTTAAATAGCTGAAAATGCATATTTACACCTCATGTTCTGCAGCATTCATTATTCTCCGGGCACGAGCTCAGGCCCTAGGCCAGGCGAGCAGGGCAGCATGCAGAAGCAGCAGCCCCAGACAGATAAGATGGCAAGAACGCTTGCTGAAAGGGTGGCATGCTTCGAGAGGTCGCTCCAGTGGGCAGGCGAGAAAAGGCCTGGCGACGCGTCCAGGCTGCTCAGGGCATACCAGCTTCTTTTTGTGATGGGCATTGAGAGCACTGGAGGGCTTGATGAGCGGCTCAGCAAGGAGCCTGAGTCTGTTTGCATCAGGAACAGGAAGCCTGCAGGCAAGGCTGAAGAGGCTGTAATCAACTCCCTGCTTTACAATCCGCTTTACCCGATGGCAGAGCGCGAGGTGCCCGGAATAACTGCCGAGCTGCAGGAGTATGTGAGAAATTCAAAGCTCGTGGGCTGCCTTGTTGACATTCTTGCATCTGAGGATGCGCACTCTGTGTTTTTGGGTGGCTTTGACTATGGGAGGCAGCATGGAAGGCCGCAGCTTGCAGACTTGGAGACAGACGAGAGAAAGCCCTGGCTGAAGGAGACCGTGGCTGCTGTTTCGCCTGCGCTTTCCCACAGGTCCACAATGCCCTATGACCCCCTGCTTCCAGATCAAATCATGCATTACAGGAACTATTGCGTTGGCATGCTGCGCAGGGCGCTCTCGGAGCTGAACATCGGCATTAATGATGAGAGCGGGCTGGCGCCGTATGTGTTTGCAATCAATGCCCTTGCAATGCTGAAGCCGTACAAGCGCGATGTCCTGCGGGACATGGCAAGGCCAGGCCTGGAAGCTGCTTCAACTGGCATGAGAATCAGGCTGGGCGAGAAGGCGGATTTGCGCGCATATTTGAAAGGAAAACTCAGTGCAGAGCCCATATTGCTTACGGGCGTGATGGAAGCTGGCTTGAGGCAGGTTGAGGCCTATGAGGTTGATGTGCTTGGAGCTGAGAAGGGCGAGCTCTATCCTTTCCGCCATGCAGCAGGCGCATTCCTGTTCCCGCAGAGGCACATTGGAATGCCTGTTCCTAATGACGCACTGAAAACCCTGCCAATTGGCATCAGGAAAAAGTGGATTGCGGCCCTCAGGGCAAGGGATGTTGAGGCGCTGAACAGGGCCAATGCAGAGCTTGCGCTCCTGTTCCATGACTGGCCGAAGAGGCAGCAGATACTGGGGCTGGGCGAGAATTTCGAGCAGGCTGTTGGCCTGCTGAAAGGATATGAGCTGCTGGCTCTCAGGGCGCTTGGCTATGTGACTGACGAGAATATTGATGCACGCGTGCAGTTCAAGGGATATGAAAAGGGCGGCGAGGCATATGCCGCATTCATGAAGGCAGCAGGGGAGCTGAAAAAGATTGCAGAAGAGGCAGGCGCGGCAAGATTGGCGGAGATAGCTGCAAGGCTGGTAGAGTTGGACAATCCAGTGAGGAGAAGGAAGATTCCGCCAGCCACCAGATACATATACAGGGAGCAGCTTGACTTTGTGATAGGGGCCATGAAGCCGCTTGTCGGCATGACTTTCAGGGATGAGAAAGGGGCTTCTTTCAAGCTTCTGGAGATGGACCAGCAGGAGTATGAGAAAGACGGGCTCTACGCCTCGTACGTGTGCATCAACCGCTCTGTTGCAGGAGGAACAGGAAGGAAAGAGTCTACAAGGACCTACTGGACTGACCTTTACAAGGCATACCGCAAGATAATTTCAGGCGAGTGGGTACTGCCGCCTGGGCAGCTTGAGGAATTGAAGGCAAAGGTTGCGGCATCAAAGCTCAGCTGATTTCCCGCATCTCATCAACCAGCCTGACGAAGTTTATCTTGCCCTCTTTTTCAACGTGCACCAGGCCGCGGCCTTCCAGCTTCTTTACAAAGCGGTGGGCCTTGAGGCGCGTCATGCCCGGCAGCCTTCCAATCTCGCCCTGCGTTGTGCGGCCTTCCTTCTTGATGAGAAGTGCCAGAATCTCCTGCTCGTCTGCGCTGAGGAATTTCATGATGATGCTGGCATTTGTCTTCGCAGCCTGCTTTTCCTTGCCAATGCTCATAGTCAGAACGCCATAGGCAGTGAGGCCTGAAAGCACGCCGAAGAGCGCGAGCAGCATCATGAACTCCACGTGGTACTGCATGATCGGTATCAGGACCTCGGGCACGTCCTGGCCCTGCGGGTAGAATGTGTAGATGAAGGCCAGAACTGTTGCAAGAAGCAGAAACAATGCCACGGTTATGATGCCTATCAGCATCTGTTTGCGTATGTCCATGTTTTCACCACCCGTCTTTTCACGCCGCAGAATGATTGTTTCAGGTATCCATATGTATTGTTTCAATCATATGAAACATACGTATGCGCATTGGCGCATGTTGGTGTATTGTATGCAGATAGGAACAAATACCTTGCTGTTGGCTTTCGCGGCCGTGCTGGCTCTTGGAGTGGCATATATAGCGCTTGAGGCGCCCTCATGGGGCGGCGGCGCATATGCTGCAGGCGCAACGCCCGGCGCGGCATGCGGAATGATGGGCGGAGCAAGCGGCGGGGCTTCTGGAGCTGCTGGCGGGGCTGGCGCTTCTGCAGGCGCAGTTGGCGGCGGGTGCGGCTGCGGCGGCGGAGGCGGAGCTTCGTGCGGAACAGGCGGGCCTGACAGCAATGGGACATCAGGAGTCGCATCAGGTGGAAGCACAGGGGCTGCCACTGGCCAGGTTCAGGATGTTTATGTGAAGGCCCTGGGCGGGAACAATTTCGGCAGGTATGATGTGAATGAGCTGAGGGTGAAGAACAATGTGCCGGTGAGGCTGCACTTCACTGCTGAGCCTGGCGCAGGATGCGGCAGCGTGCTTGTGATATACGGAATGAATGTGCGCATAACCTCGCGCAATGGGCAGGAGGCAATTGCTGAATTCACGCCCCAGAAGGCAGGCACATACACCTACAGCTGCGGCATGATGATGTTCGGCCCGGGCAAGTTCATTGTTGAGTGATTTGAGGTGAAATTGATGAAGAAAACAATCAAAGTGAGCGGAATGCACTGCAAATCCTGCTCAATGCTGCTTGCAGATGTTGCAGGCGAGGTTGCAGGCGTAAAGAGCGCGAGCGCTGACTTCAAGAAGGGCGAGGTTGTCGTTGAAATTGACAGCGAGGCGGCTCTTGCAGGCGTGAGAAAGGCGATTGAAAAAGAGGGCTACAAAGTGCTAGGGTGATTTTGTGGATGAAAATGAAAACGAGCTGCTTGAAGCAAAAGCTGAAAACACGGCAGTAGCTGAAAATACCGCTGCGCAGGAGAAGCCGGAGGCGGCGCAGGAAAAGGAGCACAAGCTGGAGCTCAACGGCATGCACTGCGAGTCCTGCGAGCGCCTTGTAAGGCGCGCTGCAGAGAAGGCAGGCGCAGAAGTGAAGCAGGTGAATGCAGGCGAGGGCTTTGTGACTTTCTCGTGCGATGAGGGCGTGCTGCCTGCGCTGAAAAAGGCGCTTCTTGCAAAGGGCTTTACAGAGAAGGGGAGCGAAGAGGTTGGAAGGGGCGACATCAACAGGGTGAAGGAGTATGCTGTTGCTGTGATGGAGAACAGGGAGGATGTTGAGGTTGAGAATGCGCTCCTGAACTATTCGCTGGGCTCCTTTGCAATGCTCGTGCTGATAGCAGCTGCGCTCTATCTTTTCGTGCTGCAGGGCATTGAGAACATTGCAGGCTACGCACAGCTTTTCCTGCTTGCAATTGGAAGCGCTGTTGTGCTTTCCTTCTCCTACCATCATCTGGGCACTTACAGGCGTGCAATGAGCTGCACCAATGGAATGATGGCCGGCATGACTCTTGGCATGATGGGGGGCTTCCTCGTAGGGGCGCTTGTTGGCGCAACTAACGGCATGTTTGTGGGCTCGCTCGCGGGAATGCTTGCGGGCATTGCCCTTGGTGTTGGCATAGGAAGGCACTGCGGCGTGATGGGCGCATTGGAGGGCGGAATGGCCGGCATAATGGCAGGCACAATGGGCGCAATGCTGTCAGTGATGATGGTGAATGACCACCTGCTTGCATTCCTGTATGTGCTGTTCGCATTGTGCGCAGGAGTGCTGGGAGGGCTGAGCTACATGATGCACAGGGAGGCTGCCGAGGTGCCGAAGAAGTCTGACCTGAAGGCTAGCTTTAGCGAGTTTGCGGGCTTCTGCGCTGTGATGGTGCTGGCACTCATGCTCTTGATGACGCTGGGGCCAAAAGCGGGGTTCATATACCCATAAGTTGAAAGGTGATTTGCATGAAAAAGGAAACTTTGCCAATTACAGGAATGGACTGCGCTGCGTGCTCTTCTGTGATTGAGAGGAGGCTGCGCAAGCTGGATGGAGTTGCAAGCGCCAATGTCAATTATGCCACCAGCAAGGGCACTATTGAGTATGATGAGGGGAAAACTAACGTCGGGGAATTCCGGAAAACACTGGAAGCGCTGGGTTATGGGATCAGTGGCGGCGAGGAAAAGATGGGCGGAATGGAAGGGCATGACCATGAGAAGATGATGCGCGAGGAAGAAATTTCTGCTTTGAAGAGGCGCGTGCTCTATTCTGCCTTGCTGACTGTGCCTACTGTTCTTCTGGCGCTGCCGGAGATGCTGAAGGGCATAGTGATGCTGGAATATCCTGAGTTTTTGATGGTGAAGATGGCCATCCTGCAGTTCTTCCTGGCAACGCCTGTGCTCTATTTGAACAGGGACTTCTTTGACAGGGGCATCAGGGGCCTCATCAACAGGGCGCCGGGAATGGACTCGCTTGTTGCTCTTGGCGTTGGCACTGCCTATGTTTACAGCGTGCTTGTTGGCTTTGGCTTTATTGAGGGGCATATTTACTATGAAACAGCTGCGCTGCTGCTCACATTCATAGTGCTGGGCAAGTACCTGGAGGCTGTTGCCAAGGGCAAGACTTCAGAGGCTATTAAGAGGCTCATGGGGCTTCAGCCCAAGACTGCTAATGTGATGAGGGGCAGGAAGGAAGTTGAGATTCCGATTGATGCTGTTGTTGTAGGGGACATTGTTGTTGTGCGGCCTGGCGAAAAAATTCCAGTGGACGGCACAATTGTCGAGGGAGAGAGCAGCATTGACGAGAGCATGATTACTGGCGAGAGCCTGCCTGTGCACAAGCGCACTGGCATGAAGGTTATTGGCGCCACAATCAACAAGACTGGCTCATTCAAGTTCAAGGCTATGAAAGTTGGGGCTGACACAATGCTCGCGCAGATTATCAAATTAGTGGAGGATGCGCAGGGCTCCAAGGCTCCGATACAGGCACTGGCTGATTTGGTTGCAGGCTATTTTGTGCAGACTGTAATTGTGCTTGCGCTGCTGGCTTTCGGCTACTGGTATTTCGTGGCGGCGCAGCCTTTTGTTTTCGCGCTGACTATTCTGGTGTCTACTCTGATTATTGCCTGCCCGTGCGCAATGGGGCTTGCAACGCCGACAGCAGTGATGATTGGAACTGGCAAGGGCGCTGAGAATGGAATTCTGATAAAGGATGCTGAGAGCCTGGAAATATTGCACCAGTGCAGAACAGTTGTGTTTGACAAGACAGGCACTATTACGAAGGGCGAGGCTGTTGTTACTGACGTGATTCCTGCAAGCGGCACATCGCAAAATACACTTCTGCAATTGGCTGCAAGCGCTGAGGCAAAGTCAGAGCACCATTTGGCGCAGGCTGTTGTGAAGGAGGCCAAAGGCAGAAGGCTGAAGCTCGCTGATGCAAAGAAGTTCTCAGCTATTCCAGGGCATGGAGTTGAGGCGCTTGTCGGGAAGGCGAAGGTGTTCGTGGGCAATTTGGTGCTCATGAAGCGCGAAAGGATTGCAGTCAGCAGCGACATCATCAAAAAGATGGAAAAGCTGGAAGGAGATGGCAAGACAGTTGTTGTTGTCGGCGCTGGAAAGAAGCTTTTGGGCATGATTGCAATTGCGGACACCATCAAGGACACGTCGAAGGAAGCTATTGCAAAACTACACTCAATGGGCTACTCGACTGTAATGATTACGGGCGACAATGAGCGCACTGCGAATGCAATTGCAAGGCAGGCAGGCATTGGAAAGGTGCTGGCGCACGTGCTGCCTGAGGACAAGGCAAATGAAGTCAAAAAACTGCAAGCCAATAACCAGAAAGTTGCGTTTGTGGGCGATGGCATAAATGATGCGCCTGCTCTTGCGCAGGCTGATGTTGGCATTGCAATTGGCGCTGGCACAGATGTTGCAATTGAGAGCGGCACTGTTGTGCTGGTGAAGAGCGATTTGCGCGACATTGTCACGGCAATGCAGCTCAGCCGCTATACGCTCAACAAAATCAAGCAGAATTTGTTCTGGGCATTTGCGTACAATACAGTGGGCATACCAGTTGCAATGGGCGTGCTGTTCCCATTCACAGGCTTCCTGCTC
>JBAZVU010000005.1:0-14282 GCA_041660725.1 Candidatus Micrarchaeia archaeon
CGTGCGGGGGGTCTGCCTCGGGCAGGTCATGGCCCCAGTAGTAGTCCCACACAAGGCCGCTTCCGCTGAGCATTGCGAAAATTTCGTGCGTTGATGCCGAGTAGTAGGCAACGGGGCTGTGCGCAATGCCGCTGGTTGCAAGCATGCCGTTGCGCTCGCTCACATTGATGGAGAAGTTGTACGCGTCAAGGCCCAGCACTGTTTTCGCATCCTCATATGGGATGTCGCGCAGGCGCAGGAGCTTGGTGGTGTTGAGCTCGTGGGCGCTGTTTGCAAGCCCGATGCTCATCACGTCATCCACGCTCCAGTTCGCAGGGCTGCCCGGGCTGCGCATGAGAAGGTCTGCAATTGCAGAAGTTGCAATTTGCAAATCCTTGCGCACCTCTGCCTCGCGAATCTGCGCCGTGAGTGTTGACCAGATTGGCACGAGAAGCACGAGCACTATGCCGAAGATTACAGCGCTCAGTATGAAATCCATGCTGAAGGCCTGGCCCCTGCGGCCACGCTGCCCCGGCACGCCGGTGTTGGATGCCCGACCGCGCAGCATGTTAGACGGCCTCCACTGTTATCAGCCCGTTGGAATTCTGTATGTGGTTCTCGCCCGGTGAAAAGGAGCCAGTTATGTTTGAAGTTATGATGGGCATGCCGAAGCCGCCCTCGCCCACGTTCCACCAGATGCGCACCACCTGCAGGGTGGGGCTTATGCTCAGGGAATAGTTCGTGCCGTCGTCCAGCCTTTCAGGAAGGCGGAATGTGCGCTCATAGCCGTCGCCAACTGCAGCGGCGCCGTTCAGCTCAGCTGCAACGCGCCAGAGCAGTTCCTTGCCCAGCACATTCTTGCGCTCCTGCCGTATGCTGGCCTCGTAGGGCTGCGCCATTACAAGGAAGAGGAGCGTGATGAGTAGGCCGAGGGAGACGAAGGTGACGAACTCCATTGATGACTGTGCTTTTGGTCGTCGACTAAACATCAGCTAGCCCTCCGTTATGTTCACGCCGCCGCCGGACGCGCTCACCACCACCCTGTGCGTGCCCATTTCCGGCGAGATTGTTCCGTATACAGGCCCGATGGTGGTGCCTATCACGTCGGTTATGCCGCTGGCTGTTGAGAGGCGGACTGAAATTTCGTTGTTTGCTATTGTCACGTTCTCAACGCCGTCGGGCAGGCTGATGAGAAGGGTGAATTTTGCCGGGCTGCCCTGCACATATACTGCGTCGGCAGCCCCCTTCAGCTTTGAAACGGCATGCTCAGCATAGGAGGACTGGAGGGCCGTCTTTGTGGTGTTGAGTGAGGAGTTGATGCTCAGCCATAATGGAATGAGAATCATGAGCGCTACGCCCACTATTATGGCATACTCAGTTGCAGATTGGCCCCGCTTTTGAGCTCCCAGCAGCATGCTATGGGAACTCTTGCGCAGTTTATAAGTTTTCCCTCGCAGGCAGGCTGGCAAAAACAGCGCTTACTGCTCCTCGCGCTTGTATATCCAGTGGAGCGCGCCAACTATTACAATGAGGCCGAGCACCACTGCTGCAATGGTGGCAAGCTGGTTGAGGGACTGCGCGCTGTCCAGCGCGCCCTTCACGAGGTCCGGAATGCGCTGCGCTGCGAGAACTGCTGCATCGGGGTCAGCGTAAAGAAGCGAGCGCGCCTCTTCGAGCGCGGCATTGGCAGCGCCCATGTTTGGCTGCAGTATTGCAAAGCGCGTGCTGGCGGCCGCATCCACTTCCGCCTGCATGGCAGATATCTCCTTTCTTGCAATTGCTATGCGCGCAACTTTCTGGTTGAGCGCATCCTTTGACTGCGAGATGCCGTAGGCAGTTGCGTCGGCTATTGCACCGGCTGTCTTCAGGTCATTCTTTGTGAGGGCGCGCTGCGCCTCGTCAAGCTCCTGCAGGGCTGGAGTGAAATTGGAGGGCTGTTTGTTTGCCTCTGACAGGAGCTTGAGTTCAGCTATTGTGGCGCGCGCATCCGAGATTTCGCGCTCAATGCGCGTGCGCTCAGCGTTCGTGAAAAGCGTGGTGGAGTCCGCCTGCTGGTCAAGCAAGTCTGTTTTCAGGCTGTCCGCAAGGACGCGCGAGACAGGGGAGGGAATGTCGGAGGAGTTGAAGCGCGCCTGCAGGCTGGCCAGCTGCTCAAGCTGCGCGTCATTGAGCCCCATGCTGCTGAGCAAATCCAGGGTGCGGGAAACATTGAGGCGCAGGTCCAGCAGCAGGTAATAGTCGGCCATGTTGGCGCCTGTCCGCGAGCGCAGTATTTCGAGTTTCGTGTTGAATGCAAGTGTGAGCTTCTCGGCGCGCACGTAGTCTTTCTGGCCGACTGCCACGCTGAGAGTGGTGAGGTTGGAGCGCAGCTCGTTGAAGCCCATGAGCAGCTCGTCATCGCGTATGAAGAAGAGGGAGTTGTCTATTTCCTGGCGCAGGTTCTTGAGTGCTGCCTCGGATTCGGAGAGCACGAGCGCATAACGCCCGCCCTCATCCTTTATGGAGGTGCGCTGCGCTGTTGCAGTTGCTATTGAGGAGGAAAGGCCGGGCAGGGTTTGGAAGAGCGTGAGGTTGGAGCGCACGCGCAGGAGAAGGTCGATGGATGCGCGCAGCATTGTGCTGTTGGAAGTGTCTGCGCAGAAGCACTTGCCGCCCGCTGCTGCTGCGCAGTTGAAGAGCGGGTTGGCGCTCACGTTTGCCGCAAGGGTCTGCACGTCGTATTCGTCAGCAAGCAGGCTGTCCAGCGGCGCGGTGTCAAAGGAGGTGCCCAGTGCTGATGAGGCGTCTGCGCTGGATTGCTCGGCATCTGCAACGCGGGCATTGAGCTGGCTTGAGATGGAGAGCCAGTCGCGTATTGCGTTTATTGAGTCTATGTTATAGGAGAGCGCAGTCTGGCAGTTTGGCACTGAGCGGCAGGCGACTATGCAGCTTTCCTTGTCAATGCACGGAAGCCTGTCAGTGCCTGTCTGGCGCCTGCACTCTTTCTCGCCAAGAAGGCGGCTGTTGTTGAACTCCTGCAGAAGGTGGAGGCTTGAGTCAAGGGATTCTGTGAGCGCCACCTCGCCCAGCACCTTGGAGCGCAGAACTTCCTCCATCTGCCCTGCATCCTGCACAAAGCTGAACTGGTCGTCCTGCACCTCGAGAAGGAATGTCGGCTTTCCGGCTATCCTGACAAGGGCGTAATTGGAGTTGCCTGCTGAGAAATCCTCTGCAACTGGCCTTTCGCCCGGCAGCATGTAGGGTGCGAGGAACTCGTTCAGGGAAAGCGCGCTAATTAGCTGTGAGAGAAAAAGCAGGAATGCCAATGCTTGCAGGGGCCGCATGCATAAAACATGGCGCGATTGAATTTAAACTATTCCCCCGAAATTCAAGTGGTCAACAACCCGCGCCTAAAGGCGCAGAAGTTGCTGGCCGTGTAAGAAACGAAAACGCGCCTTTACCCCCGCAGGGGCTTCGGGCGCGGATTGTTGGTGGGAGAATCTATATTTCGATAAGCGGAGTGCACGGCATAGGGAAGAGCCTTGTTGCGCGCATGCTCGCGAACAGGAACGGGTGGGAGTACAGCCCTGAGTCAGTGGACAATGTGATAAGGCCGCCGCGCTTCGGCCCCCGCAGCAGCGAGAAGCTTCTTGCAGAGCTGTGGCACATGAGGCAGCTCATGAAGCGCGAGGAGTGGCTTGCGAAGAACAGGGAGGAAGTGTGCATAAGCGACAGGTGGTGGCAGGATGTTGTTGTTTACAGCCGCGTTCTGCTGAATGCGAAGGAGTATCGCATAGTTGAGAATGTGGTGTCGTGGATACCGAAGATGCAGCCTGACTTGGAAATAGTGCTGTGGGCGCCGCAGGACGAGGTGTTCAAGAGGGTTGGGCAGCGCGGAAGGGACAAGGGCGTGACGTGGGGCGAGAAGGATTTGAAGTACATGAGGGAGCTGAACACGGGCTTCAGGAACTATTATGATTCGTACAAGGACATCAGGAATGTCGTGCTGGTTGAGGCGCAGCCGGTTATTGAGGACACTTACAAGCTGGTGAGGAAGGCAGTGACGAAGTACGTGCGCGATTCAAAGCAGCAGACTCTTGAGGAGTTTGAGAAGTGAAGGGGTGGGGAAATGATGAAGATTGGGGAGAAGGTGGAGGATTTCGAGGTGCAGGCTTACCAGGGAGAGGAG
The DNA here is from genome assembly GCA_041660725.1 of Candidatus Micrarchaeia archaeon. Taxonomy (GTDB): domain Archaea; phylum Micrarchaeota; class Micrarchaeia; order Burarchaeales; family Burarchaeaceae; genus JBAZVU01. The sequence continues at coordinate 4,148 of JBAZVU010000005.1, forward strand.
ATAAAGAAAATAAAGCTCTCAAATTATGCTGGCAAGTGGCTTGTTCTTGCATTCTATCCGGGAGATTTCACTTTCATCTGCCCTACTGAGCTTGAGGAGCTTGCAGGAATGTACGACAAGTTCGCCAAGGAGGGCGCGGAGATATTGAGCGTGAGCACGGACTCGGTGTATGTGCACAAGGCGTGGCATGACCACTCGCCGGCCATTAAGAAGATACAGTACCCGATGGTGGCTGACCCTACTCGGCTGCTTTGCAGGGCTTTTGGAACTTACCTTGAGAATGAGGGAGTGTCGCTGCGCGCAACTTTCATAATTGACCCGGACGGCGTGCTGAAGGCAGTGGACATGCATGACAACAGCATTGGCAGGAGCAGCGAGGAGATATTGAGGAAGCTGCAGGCTGCTAATTACGTGCGCAAGCACAAGGGCGAGGTGTGCCCTGCAAGCTGGAGGCCTGGAGGAAAGACGCTGAAGCCTGGCCTGGATTTGGTCGGGAAGATTTAGGCGACGGGTGGGAGAGATGTTCGAGGGAATGACAAACGGTTTGGAAATTTTGAAAGAATCGGTTTCAGTGCTGTTCAAGTATCCGGTATTTGCAGTACCATTGCTCCTCGTTTGGGCTCTCATAGCCCCCACAGTCCTGTATTTCTATTTCTTCTTTGACGCGGAAGGCATGAGGACTGACACCCTGCTCGGAATAGTCTTCGTTGTAATATACTTTTACTCACTCCTTTTCACTTTCTCAGCCATGATACTTCTGGAACTCATGCAGCAGCATGAAACGGGCAGGAAGCTAAACTTGATGGGCGCCCTCTCGGAAACCCTCCGGAAGGACATCATAGGCATCCTCGTGATTTCACTCTTGTGGGCGATAGTGTGGTTTGCCCTCACGGTTATACAGGCCATGCTGTCTAGGAAAAAAAAGAGTGGCGCGAGGCCAGAGCCAACGCCAGCAGAGGCGGCAGGCGTTCTCTCTGGCACGTCGGGGGGCGGGTTCTCGTGGTTGCAGCTGGGCATTAAAATGATACAGAAGCTCGTGCGCATGGGAGTTTACCTCGTACTCCCGGCAATAGCCTGGGAAGATCGCGGAGCCTGGAGTGCAATAAAGCGTGGCACTGATGTTCTGCGGGGCCGTATTGGGGAATTCATGACAGCTTATGCTGGCAGCGGAGTTGCAGGCACCATAGTCTTTCTTCCTGCATCAGCGGCATATGTGATCGGGCACAATGCAAACTGGCCCGACTATGCATGGTATATCGTAATATTCTACACCGCTTGCGCATGGGCGTTCTCAATGTATTTGGAGCAGATGTCGATGGCATTGCTTTTCCTTTGGCATAAGAAATGGGAAGCTGTTGCGAAGAAAGCTCAGGAAAAGGGCTTGCCCGCGCCTGCGCTGAATGACGTCCCTAAACCCTCCCTGCTGGACGACATGCCGGATCTTGCAGACTAGGCTATTCTTCCATTTCCGCTTGGCAGCAGCTGCAGGAGCTCATCAACTTCGCAGCCTAGCTTCTTTGCCAGCTCTTTTGCGAGGTCGCCCTTTTCCTTGCTGCCGCCTGCATGAAGGAGAATTGGAAGGTCTGGCGAGTTTTTCATTTCTGGCTCTGTTATGAGGAGGCCATCGCGTATTCCTATGCGCAAGCCTAATTTTGCCCCTCGGAAGTATTTTTTCTCGCCTTTAATCATGAAGCCGCCCTTTGGCACAACTTCTCCGTGCGAGTGTTTGGAAACTTGGTCGGGCTTGACTGCGTAAACGTCAACTGAGCTCAGGCCGCTTTTCCATGCGCTGGAGTAGCTGCCGGAGAATTGCGCTGCCTCTTCCAATGAGCGCTCGGTTGCTGACTGGCCGCCCTTGATGATTGTCGCTGGAGCGCCGTGAATGTCAGCATGCATGAACAAATCGCCTTCTTCGAGGTGCTTTGCAACGAGCATCTCATTCTGCTTTGCATCGCTGCCTGCTATTACAAGAGTGTTGTCGCTTGTTATGAAGTGGTGGAATTTCTCAAACCACTGCTTCTCGCGCCTCAGCTTGAGAGCTGGCTTGGCGAGCTGCACTGCCTGGTGCGCTGCTATTTTTTTATCTAGGTCGGCGATTCTTTTCTCTGTTTCCACTATTGACTTGCGCGCGCCGTCGGCCTTGGAGCGGGAGCGCTTGGCCTCCTCGTAGTAGATGGCGGCGTTCTCGTGCACGCTCTTGCGCGTTGAAAGTGTGATGCTTGGCATAAGCTAATTGATGCGGAGAAAGACTATATAATCAGCTTAGATGGCAAGCGGCATGGGCTTGGGCTTTGGAGAAGCCTTGGCATGCGCAGGAGCTGGCGCAAGTTCTGTTGCCTCCTGCTCGTACATGAGCGCCAGTTCAATGTCCTTTCGTGTTACAGTGCGCTTGTGCGCGTATTTTGCTATGCGCAGGGCCCTTTCAGCTATTGCAATTGCCTTTTCCTCAAGCACTTCAGAGAGGGCGTAGCCAGCTTCCTCGCTCACGCGGTCCGCACCCGCCTTGCGGATCAAGCGTTCTACATCAAGTACGTCTAGCACAGCCATAAATGCACCCTATTTTCTCAGCATTCCCGCCTCCCACAGCAGAAATGAAGAGTCCCCCAGCTTTCCGAAAAAGGGGGATACGGGTTGGAAAGTGAAGATATATATACCTTACTTTTGAACGTCGGATGGCTTGGATTTTGGCGCTTTTGCCGACGTGGATTTTGCAGCTTTTGCAGGCACTTTTTCAGCTGTTTTTTCTTTCACCGCGCTTTTTGGGGCTTCTTTTGCAATTGTTGCTGGCTTTGCAGCACTTTTTGGAACTTCTTTTGCAGCTATTGCTGGCTTTGCAGCGCTCTTAGGTATGAATTTGGGCTTGCCCCAGTTCTTCTTGCTCTCGCAGCCCGGGAAAATGCACATTTCAAATGGCCGCGAGGCCTGCCTTATCACGCGTATTGTTGGCCTGCCGCAGAATGTGCAGGCCTTGTTGAGCGGAAGAAGCTTGCCATGCTGGGGCAAGGGATAAGTATTGCGGCAGTTCGGGTAGCTTGTGCAGCCTGCGAATACAGAGCCAGTTGGAAGGCGTATGATTTTCAGCTGGCCGCTGCCGCATTTTTCGCACGGGCCGAGAAGGCTCTCCTGCTCGCGCGTTGCCTGCACTGAGCCCACGAGCTCCGAGCCTATTTTCGCCTCGTTTTTCTTGAACTGTATGAGTATGGAGGTGATGAGGCCCTTTCCGTGCTCTATTACTTTTTCCTCTTCCAGCGTGCCTGCGCGTATGAAATCCATCTCGCGCTCAATGTCGCGCGTGAGCTCCTCGTCCAGTATCTCAGGGCAGTTGTGCTCAAGCGCACTGCAGACTGCAAGGCCGAAAGGCGTGACATGTATTGTCCTGTCGCGCGTGTAGCCGCGCTTTGCAAGAGTGTCTATCACTACTGAGCGCGTTGCCTTTGTGCCGAGGTCGCGGCTTTCCAATTCCTCGATGATGCCTGCCTGCGTGAAGCGCGATGGCGGCTTTGTCTTCTTCTCGCCAATTGCGAGCTTGTCAGCGTGCACTGCATCGCCCTGCTTGAGAGTTGGAAGAGTTACCTCTTCGAATTTTACGTAGGGCTCGTAGTAGTCCATCCAGTTGCGCTCAACTGTGCGCGCGCCCTTTGCCTCGTATTTCTCGCTGCCCAGCTGCAGCTCAAGCCTTCCGCTTTCCCTTTTCGCAGGCGCTGCAAAGCAGGCGAGAAAACGCTTGACTATCAGGTCATAGAGCTTTGCCTCCATCTGGCCCTGCGGCAGCATTGGGCTGAGGGGGTGGATGGCAGGGTGCGCAGGGTCCTCGGATTTGCCTTCAAGAGGCGTGATGCGCTTGGCTGCGAGGAGCTGGTCTGCGAGCTTTTTGTAAGCAGGATTCTTTGCAAGGTTGGAGAGGAGCTTTGTGTGGTTCAGCTTTGCAGGCAGCTTTTGCGAGGAGGTGCGCGGGTAGGAGATGAAAGTGTCTTCGTAAAGGGACTGGGCGAGCTCCAGAGTTTGCGAGGGAGAAAAGCCGAACCAGCGGTATGCTTCTACCTGCAGGGAGGTGAGGTCAAATGGCACATTCGGGTTCTGCAGGTACTGGCGCACTTCAACTGCTGAGACTGTGCCGCTCTTTGATGTTGCCTTCAGTGCTGCGTCTGCCTCCTCTTTTTTCTGGAAGCGGCCTTTTGTGTTGATGAATGTGGTGCCAGCTGCCTGCGCTGTGATTTCCCAATAGGGCATTGGCTTGAAGACTGCGATGGCGCGCTCGCGGTCGCTGAGTATTTTGAGGGCAGGGCCTTGCACGCGGCCTATGCTCATTACCTTGAATGTGCCTGCAGTCCTTATGGCAGCCATGAGCGCGCGGCTCAGGTTGATGCCGTAGAACCAGTCAAGCATGTGGCGCGCCTCGCCTGCCTTTATGTTGCCAGTGTCAAGCTCTGATGCGTTCTCGTAGGCCTCTACAAGGTCCTCGGGCGTGAGGGCCGAGAACTTCATTCGCTTTCCTTTTTTGCTCTTGCACGCAAAGCGTATGACATTGTAGCCAATGAGCGAGCCTTCTGTGTCAAAGTCGCAGGAGTTGATGAATTCCTTGGACTGCTTGCCGAGAGTTTCAAGGTTCTTCAAGTAGGCTTTTGTGAATGCAGCGCCCTTGTCCACCTCGTAGCTTGGCGCCCACTCAATGTCGAAAACAGGGTAGCCGCTGCCCGGCTTGACCTGCTTGAGAGTGTAGAGGTGGCCCACTGCAGGCGCTATTGCAATTTCCTTGCCTGCCCGCTTGATGAGGTAGTAGGCAACGTTGTTGAGCTGCTTGCGCTCCACGTTCCCTTCTGCCAAGGCAGATGCTACTTTCTCCGCCACTCTTGGCTTTTCGCAGATAATGAGTTGCTGCACAGCCATAACCCGCATTATAGTGCAAGGGGTTTAAAAAAGGCGAGGAAAGGGGGGCATTTGTTCCTTTCGCTCACCTTTCTGCATAATAGAGCGTGCCCTTGGAGCCTTCGCCAGCGTATATGAACAGCATTTTCTTGAGGTCAGCGCTCGCTGAAAGCTGGTCCAGAAGTGCTGTGCCGGAGAAGTCTGTCAGGCGCGTGAGCACCTTGGTCTGCGCGTAATGGTAGGCCTGGTGGCCCTTTGCGCCGGCCTCCTTGCCGGTGAAGAGCAGCTCGCTGCCGTCGCCGTTCAGCGCTATGCTGGTGATGTCGCCAATCTGCGTGCTGGCAACCAGCTGCGCCATGCTCGTGCCGTCTGCATTGGAGCTGTAGAGGCCTGCCTTGCCGTTAGAGTCATCTGACTTCTTGAAGAATGCAACTACCTTGCCGTCGCCGCTCACTGCAAATGCGCCGGCTGAGCTGCTCAGCTTCACAATCTGAGTGCCTGCAAAGTCAGAGGCAAAGAGGTCTGAGGAGCCGTCCTTGAAAAGTATGCGCTCGCCGTTCGCGCTTATCAGCGGCTCGCCTTCTGCAGGGTATTTGTCCGGCATTGTGAGAAGGTTGTAGGAAGAGCGGTCTGTTGTGCCTATCACCTGATCGAGCTTGTTGCCGCCCTTGTCGGTCACTGATGCGAGGTATGCGCCCCTGTTGCCGTTGAAGCTCATGCTCAGGGATGCGAACTGCGCATCGCCTGCAGCAGGATAGGCCGAGGCCAGCGAGACGAGGATGTCAGAGGCCTTGAGGCGCACGAGGCGCGAGCCGTCTGCGCCAACGAGGAACATGTCGCCCACTGGCTTGCCTGCCTTTGAGTTTGTTGCAATGTATATCACGGTGTTGGAGGGCGCGGGGGTGAGGTAAGCACGCTGGCCTGCAACTGAATAGTCAGCGTCATAGTCGTAGGTGAGTGGGACTTCTGTTTCCTTTGAGGATGCAAAGTCGTAGGTGAAGAAGCGGCTGTTGTCCTTCCTGTAAACTGCCATGTCGCCCATCTGGCGCAGGTAGGGGGCTGCATAGGTGCCGCCTGACGCGAGAATGCGCGTTTGTGCTATGAGAATTGCCATGTCAAGCTTTGCAACGCCGGGAGTTTGCACTGACGGCGTGGAGCCGGGCACCACGTCCTGCGGCGGGCCCTGCGTTGTTTCCTTTGGCTTGGAGACTGCTGCGCAGCCGAAGAGCAGCACGAGCGCAAGGGCAAAGGCCATGAGCACATTCAGGTTTTTCATCATTAACCCCCCCAAAATCAAATGCGAAGTTCACCTGCGCAGCGAGCGCAGAATCAGAAGCCCCGCCACTGCAAGCACTGGCACTATTATTACGAGTGCGCCAAGGGCCTGCACGCCCGGAATGCCGGAAAAGAGCCCTGAAGCTGGCTCGGTTATCGAGACTGCCACAGTGGCATCGCCGTACCTGTCCTTGCTCGCTGTTGCCTGCACTTTGCCCAGCGGGAGCGCGGAGGAGGAAATGCACCCTGAAATATCAGGCGTGGTGTAGGAAATTGCAGTGCCGTTCGGAAGCACGAGGTCAAGCTTCGTGCCAATCGGGTTGCCCAGGCCGTCAACGGTGCACAGCTCGCGCTTGCCCTCCACATATTCAACCTTTATGTGCCGCTCCTCCTCGGAGAGGATGCGCACACACGCATTCTTGTAGCAGTCCTGCCCCTTGGAGCAGTCTGAAGCGGACAGGCACTCGATTGTGCACGCGTGCTTCTTGATGTAGGAAGGCGAGGGGCATTTTATCCTGTCGCAGAATCCGTCGGAGCACTGCCTGTCAGGCTCGCAGTTGGAGTCAGACTCGCAGTTCGGCTTTCTTTCGCACATGTTCTGCCTGCATATGTTGTTGGAAGGGCAGTCGGAATCAGAGCAGCACCCGTAATTCACGCAGATGCTGCCCACTATCTTGCCGCACTCGCACGTTATCGGCTTGCAGATGTTCTCGGAGCATGCGCCGGATTTGCACTCGCTGTCCGCAGTGCATGGCAGGTAGAGGTCCTTCTTCTGCTGGAAGGCCTGCTCGCCTGCGCAGTCGGCTATGGATATCTGGTTGCTGCTGGGCCTGAAGCCCACCTGGTTTGCATCCACCTCGTACATTCCAGGCAGGAGCGGGATGAAATTCACGTTGCCGAACGGGCTTGCTATTGTCGAGGCGTATTTTGTCCAGCCGCTCTTTCCGTCATTGTAAAGTATGTCGACATTCACGCCTCCCGCGTTCGTGCCTGCGAGCGTGGCCACGTGCACTGAAACCTGCTGCGCAATGCACTTGCCAAGCAGCTCGGTGACAGCAAGGCGGTGGTCGTCCGAAATCCTGTGGTCTGGCGAGGGTATGAAGGGAGTGTCGGGCGTGCCCGAGGACTGGATTACGTAGGTCTCGGGCGTGCCATTGAGGTCTGTGAACAGGAAGGATACGCAGGCGCAGTACCAGGTGTGGGTGCCCGTCACGATGGAGTCGTTGGTAAGCGTGTAATTCTCTATTGCAGCATTGTAGGACATCGTGTAGTTCACGCTGTCGAGTATGATGCTGCAGTTGTTGCCGATGTCAGTCTGGCCTATGGGGCCGGTGTCATTGCGGTAGCTGCACTGGAAGGTTATGGCTGTGCTGTAATTCTGCGGCGAGGCAGGGGAGACTGACTGGGCGAGCGTGGCGCCGCTTGGCACCACCTCCAGCACGAGAAGCGTGATGACGGCGAAGGAAGTGAAGGAGAGGAGCAGGAGAGACACGAGGGTGCGGTTCAGGTGCATCGTATCACTGGCCAAAGAACTCTGCTTCTAGCATACTGTCGAGAATGCAGTATCCTGCCTGTAAACCATCGTACTGGTGCCGCCCGGGATGCGCACCTGGTAATAGACCAGCTTGCTGCCTGCATTCGCAATGCTGCCTATTGTCGTGTTGGTGCCCACCGGAAGGGCCAGCATTGTCGTGTCGTAATCCTGGCCTGAGTTCGTGTAATTGTAGTGCGTCTGCGTGCCGGCAAAGTTGTTCGTTGAGTTGTACCATGCCGAGCCTGTCGGGTTCACGGTGGTGCTCGTGGAGCCAGTGTTGTTCACGCGCACGCTTGTTTCCGCAGAGGTGACGCCCGGCGGCACGCTCCCGAAGTCGAGGGTTGCAGCGTCAGTCACAAGGCCGCAGCTCACTATCACGGTAAGAAACTGCGGAACGTCCACGGGAAGGGCAATGCCTGTGAATAGGAGAAGGGAGACCACGAATGCACATGCGCTTTTCCACGAATCCATAAACAACTCACCTGCTCCGGCCAGTGAAAAACAAAAATTAAAGGATGGGGGCTTGCACCCCGCACTGCCCGCCTAGCACAGGGACGAGTAGGTAACGTTCTGGCGGTACACCTGCGCTGCAGTGCCCAGCGGAACATTTACCTCCCAAGCCACGGTGATGGACACTCCGTTCGTGATGTTCGAAACATTGAGGCCCGCAGTGGTGAGCGCTGAGGACTCGCCCCAGTTGATGTCGGCCGTCGAGAGGTTGAAGTGCGACTGCGTCACTGGGAAGTTCGCAGTGCTGTTGTACCAGACGGTGCCCGTTGCATTCACTGTTGTCGCCACTGTGGACCCGGTGTTGTTTATCTGCAGGTAGACTGTCGTCGAGTCGACGCCTACTGTGACAGAGCCGAAGTCGAGCGTGGAGGAGTTCGTGACAAGGCCGCATGTTGCGGTGACGGTTACGAAGTGCGTGACATTGGTTGTGTTGGTGTAGGCCGACACAGTGCCGACGCTGCTGTAGAGCGAGAAGATGGCCGCCAGCATCAGGACAGCCACAGCAGCAACATAATGCATTCCAAATTTCATTTTATCCCTCCGGACGAGCCTTTTCTCGTTTATTTCTTCCTCGACTCCATCATTCTGTATGCATAAACTCCGATTGCAAGCAATATAAAGATGCCCACGGCCCAGACCCAGGGTTCGACTACTATCTGGGTCTCATACTGGGTTGGCTGGTATGGCACGCCGGGCTGCTGGACCGGCGGCACTGTCTGGTTCGAAGTTGCATTTGGGGTGCCAGAAGGCGGAAGCTCCGGCGGCTTGAAGGGCAGCGTCTCATTGTATGCTTCTATCACGACTGGCTTGTCAAGCCTGATGCTTATGACTGCGCCGGCCCCGCCGCCGCCGCCCAGCGGCGTTGCTGTCACTGAAATCATTCCGTTCAGCGGCTCATCACCTGTGTAATTGGTGCGCACGAGTATTTCCTTCATCGTGTGCGGCTGCATGTCAAAGGTTTCCGAGGGCGAGATTGAGATGTAGGGCCTGAGCTCCTCGCTCAGGGAAACGGTTATTGTCTTGGGCTCGTTCTCGTCGCCCGTTGTCACGATGTATTTCGCCTCTGCAAAGTGCGGAGGCTTCAGTATTACGGCGCCGGCTATCTGCTGCAGCGCGTGCGAAAGCGGGAGCATTAGAAGAAGGAGAAAAATTGCGAGCAGGAATGCACGGGAAGCCATGTTTACACTGTTTATGTAAAAGGGCGGTGTTGTATATAAATGTTTAAGTGAAAGTATAAGCTAGTTATAATTGCAACGGCGGGGAACCCATGGCACTAGCTGAATTCTTCGTGACCTTCAGGGAATTTTTCGAGATTGCGCTAATAGTGGGCGTGATGCTCGCCTACCTGCAGAAGACGGGCAATGGGAAGCTCGCAAAGCATGTTTATCTGGGCGCGGCGCTTGCGGCGGTTGCGAGCATAGTGCCGGTGCTTGCTTTTGGGGAGTTCGCAGAAGTGTTCGAGCAGAACGAGGCGATTTTCGAGGGCGTGACGCTCATGCTGGCGTGCGCGCTCGTCACGTGGCTCATAGTGTGGATGATGCAGCAGCGCAGCATCACGGAGTCCTTGAAGCAGGGGCTGAAGGCCAAGGTTGAGGGAGGGCAGGCGCTCGGCATAGTGGCATTGTCGTTCATCGCAGTGTTCCGCGAGGGAGTGGAAGTGGTGCTGTTCCTCGGCGGGATAAACATATCGACTGGGGCGCTGAGCCTTGGCTGGGCCATTGCAGGGGCTTTTGCAGCCATCATTCTTGTCTACGCAATGTTCAGGAGCATCGTGCAGCTGGACCTTGACATGTTCTTCAAGGTTACGAGCGCGCTCCTGATACTTCTTGCAGCCGGGCTGCTGTCGCAGGGCGTGCACGAGCTGGAGGAGGCGGGCGTGCTTCCGCCGATAATCGCCCATATTTATGATGTCACGCCTGCGCAGAATTCCGACGGCACATATCCAATCAT
>JBAZVU010000005.1:14292-17246 GCA_041660725.1 Candidatus Micrarchaeia archaeon
GGATTGCGGGCGGGGTGCTGAAGGGCATGGCCGGCTATGACACGAGCCCCTCGCTGCTGCAGGCAATTGCGTATTTCGGATACCTCCTTCTCGCGTACGTTGCACTTTGGAAGGCATCGGCACGCAGTCCTTGGCGCGGCCAAGCACAGAAGTGAAGGCATTAAATAAGTGAGTGCTGAATTAGGGCGCATGAGGCTCTTCGGAATACTTGCGCTCTTGCTCGCGCTTGCATCAGTTGTGCATGCGCAGAATGCGAGCGCCGTGATAACGCCGTACCTGCTGCCGGGCGAAACTTACTCGCTGGACAGCTTCAGCCTCAATGGCGGCAATTATACGCTGGTGAGCGTGGGCAACAAGCCCTACTTCCTGCTTGAGCAGGCAGGGGAAGAGTATGTGCACGTGGAGGATGTTGGGCGCGTGCAGTCGCTGCTCACCCAGAAGAGGCTCGCGACAATAGACGTGGATGTGCGCATTTCCAACCTTTCAATGCACCTGCTGAATTTCAATGCAAGCAGGGGGAAGGAGAGGCTGTGCAAGCAGTATACGGGGCTGATAATAACGCATGAGGGAAACCCGGATGAGGAGCGGCCATGCTTCTTCAACAGCACTTCCCCGGAAGTGGTGAAGCTGTGCCTGAACGGGAGCCAGGATTTGCCGCACGAAACGTGCGCGCCGCCGATACAGTCGTGCCTGGTGGCGTGCCGCACTGTCCCGATATGCTTTACTGCGCTGGCCAACAACCTGCCCGCGATATACGAGATATACTACTTCAAGAAATCGATAAATGAGATGGACGCCGGTGTCAGCGCGCTGCTTGCGGAGCTGCCGTCCGTGCGCACATTGGAGTCAGCGGAGATGAACGAGTCCGCAGGCCTGCTGGCGAACATCAGGATTGCGAGGAATAACGCGGACAACAACGGCCTGTTCTCTTCCTATGATTTCTGCGAGAACGTTGTTTACAATCTGACGGCGCTTGACAGCGCGGGCGCAATATTGGATGGGATGAACGCAGACGTGAGGTACATTGACAGCCTCGGCGGCGTGGCTGCGGAAATAGTGCGCATCACCGCGGACAGGAAGAAGCTCTCGGACAAGAGCCATGCATACGACGCGCTCATTGCGAATGCGACTGCGAGGATGAATGCGGAGAGGCAGAAGATGTCCGCTGCTGCGGGCCTGCTGAACGACCAGTTCGCACGCTCTACGCACAACACTGCGGAGTATTCGTTCTACCAGTTCACGAGCGCAGTGGCTGCAAAGGATTACCTGAGCGCGGACATTGCGTACCAGGATTTCACCATTGCAATTGAGAATGCGGACAATGCGGCGGAGAACCTCGTGCAGAGGTACGGCAAGCTGCACGGGCTGCTGGAGAACTGCACGCAGAGCGTGTACAGGGCAGAGCAGCTGGACGAGGACGAGCAGTATCTCGGCTCCACCACGCGCCTGCTTTCGCAGCTGGCTGATGAGAGGTATGCGCTGAATGCAACGCCAATAGAAACCACCACGTTTGTGCAGCTTGAGGCAAGAGTGAAGGGCACGTGCATAGACGTCGGCGACATGCTTGGAAAGCTGGGCGGGGACTTTTTCGGCGGAAAGAGGGAGAAGATTGACGCCAACCTCGCGGAAGCGCGCAATGCATCTCTTTCCTATGCAGGGACGCTGAATGACACCGAGGTGCTCGAGCTGCTCGCGCAGGCCAATGCAAGCAGTTCAATAGGGAATTTTGACAGAACAGCTGAGCTCTACGACCAGGCGCTTGAGAAGAGCGCGGCGCTCCTTGCTTTCGAGAAGGCAAAGGCGCAGACTTTCGCAGAGGCAGTTGCGGAAATTGAGAAGGTGGATGGAAAAATAAAGGATGCCCAGGGCTCGTGGAAATTCGCATTTGTGAGGCCTGAGACAGGCATTGCAAACGCGACGCTGACAGAGGCGCGCTTTGTGCTGCATGACGACCCTGCAAAGGCGCTGGAGCTTGCGCAGAATGCAAATGCAGAGATTGACGCGGCTTCGGGCGCAGTGGCAGTTGTGAACTATGGCATAGTGGGCGGCGTGATGATGTTCATATTCGCAATGGGCCTTCTGGCAGTTGGGCTTGTTTTCATGAAGAGAATGAAGAAGAGGTAGAAGGGCTCAGGAAGTCAGGTTTATTGCGCTGCCTTCTTCCACGCCGTGCTTTTTAGCAAAGCCCGCATTCACCTCAAGCACGTACGCTGCCGCGCCCCTTGAGCGCAGGACCAGGCACTCGCCGGCGCACGGCTGCACGTTCTCCGCAAGGTTAAGGACAGTGCGGTTTGCGGACATGAATATCATGTCAAGCGGGAACTTCATGCCGCTCATCCAGAAGCCGCGCGGCGCGGGCTCCGGGAAGATGAAGAGCATGCCGCAGCTTTCGCAGAGCGAGTCGCGCCCCGAGAGGCCCTGCAGCACCTGGTCGCGCGTGGTAGCAAGCTCAAGGGAAATGCTGGCGTTGTCGGGCATGACTGCTTTCAGGGAAGGAGCCGGGGCTGGCGCTGTATTCACTTGCATGCAGCCGAAAATGAGGAAGGAAAGGAGCAGGAATAGCAGCATCGGAACTTGTTTGTTTTTCATCTGCTCGCCGCTTATTTCACAATATCTTTGAAGAACAGGTCGAGCGCGAAGATTATGATGGAGAAGGTCATGACCATTATGCCGACGAATAGCGGGAAGTAGCGCACAAAGTGCTTCTTTGAGCCGACTCTTATCACTGATATGATTAGGGAGGCGAAGAACGCAGTCATGAAGGACGCAATGAGCGCGAAGATGAGGAAGTCGCCGGAGGTGATGGAAGGCTTCTTGGGCGTGATGAACGAGGCAGCGCTGCCCGGCGCCGCTGCGGCATTGGCGCTCACGTCAGGTATCTGCACCCACACTTTCTCGAGCACGCCTATCATCTTGTACGAGACGGCGTAGAGGAATGGCGCGCCGAGAGTGGA
>JBAZVU010000006.1:0-16396 GCA_041660725.1 Candidatus Micrarchaeia archaeon
CCCGAAGGTCGGGGAGTCCTTGATCGTCCCCAGCACGGAAACGCCTGCCTTGTCTTCCAATGAAGCAATGAACTTGAATGCGCTGCCAAGAGCGCTTCCTGCAATATTTGATTCAGTCTCACAGCCTGCAAGTTTGAGGTAGACTTCGAGGTGCCGGAGATTGAAGATGCTGGTGTTGAATTCAGTGAGCCAGTGGCGGAGATGATGTTCTTTCCACGTTTGCGGGATATTGTTGATGAATTTTTTGCCCTCAGCCACTGCCTTCTGCTGGTAGATGGCGGATTTCTTCAGGTTGGAGATGTGCTCTGCATTATTTCCCGCTCTATTCGCTTCCATGGCCTTTTTGAAATAGTAGTTTGAAACTGCATTCAGGAGAGTCATGCGCCCGGGCCCGAAGCTACTTGGCAGGAGCTTTACAACCTGGAGCGCCTCGCGTATCTGCCCCTTTGAGATATAATGGCCTGCGGTGCGGCAGAGCAGTTCACCAGAAGTGTGCACATCTTCCGGAGTGTTGCCAAGGCCGCGCACAAGTTCCACTACTTTTTCAGGCATGCCCAGGAAGAAATAAGTGCCCATGACGCGGTTTAGGCCGTTTGTCCTTGGAAGGTTGCTGATGTATTCCCCGCGCGAGTCCTTGTCGCTCAGTGCCAGCGCCCGTTTAGCTGCAACAGCCACCACTGCAAGAGCGTCTTTGGTGCGGCCTGCAATGTGCATGTTGTCCGCTATGTCAAGTGTGTAGTCCCAGTCGCGCTTTGGCAGGAGTCTCGTGAATCTGAGTGCCTTGTTGGAATCGCCTATTGCTGAGAGCAGCTGGCCCACTTCGCGGGAAATCATGTCACCCCAGCCGCCATTGTCCTTCACCCTCAGTATTGGCGCTATTTCTGCCAGGAATATTTTGAATTCAGGTGCACTGAGAGTGGAGATTTTCTCTGCAAGAAGCAGGGAAATCGGGCGGAGGGACTCGTTGAAGCATGGCGTGGCGCGAAGCTTCTTGAAAGCGCCTGCAAGCTCCTCGCCCGAGAACATGCGGTCTGAGAGGAGAGGATATTGCTTCAAAAGTTTTCCAGAGTGGTCAAAGAAACGCCAGGAATCAAAGCCCTTTAGGTGGTCTAAATTGTACTGGTCCCTGCCGACAGGAGTAGATGCATTAGGAAGTAGTTTGCCAGGGCCTGGTTGCAGAACAGCTTGAGCCATGGCTCTCCCATATGGCTTTTCAGATTTATAAACATTAGAACGAGGCTGCAGAAGGAAAAATTGCTGCAGGAGTTATAGGGCAATTGGGAAAGTTCGTCGATAGGAGAAGGCAATGCTTATATAGCGCCGGCGGGAAAGCTGCTAGGCGATCATGTGGATGAGGGAAAACCTGAGTGGCTAAAAATCAGGCCGCCCACTACTGAAAAGTTTGAGGGCATTAAGGGCACTATTGCAAAACTCGGGCTGCATACTGTGTGCCAGGAGGCGCACTGCCCGAATATGAGCGAGTGCTGGAGCGGCGGCACTGCCACTTTCATGGTAATGGGGGACACGTGCACGAGAGGGTGCAGGTTCTGCGCAGTGAGCAAGGCGCAGGAGGGCAGGCCATTGGACCCGCTGGAGCCTGCGAAATTGGCGCAAGCGGTGAAGGAGTTTGGGCTTGACTATGTTGTGATTACTTCTGTTGACAGGGATGAGCTGCCTGACCAGGGTGCAACGCATTTTGCCAATTGCATAAGCGAGCTGAAGAAGCAGGTGCCGGGCGTGCTGGTTGAAGTGCTCATACCTGATTTCCAGGGCGAGGAGGAGTGCATCAGGCGCGTTGTGGCTGCGGGGCCTGATGTGATTGCGCATAATGTGGAGACTACCAGAGAGATGCAGAAGTTTGTGCGCGACAGAAGGGCGAATTATGAGCAGTCGCTGGAAGTGCTGAGGATTGTGAAGAGGCTGGATGCGAAAATTTACACTAAGAGCTCCATTATTCTGGGCATGGGGGAGAAAGAGGAGGATGTGCTGCTGGCAATGGATGATTTGCGGGGCGCTGGGTGCGACATTCTCACTATGGGGCAGTATTTGAGGCCAAGCGAGAGGCAGATTGCTGTTGCTGAGTTCGTGAAGCCTGAGAAGTTTGCAAGGCTGAAGGAAGCGGGCGAGGCGAAAGGCTTCCTGTATGTCGCGGCAGGGCCCTTTGTGCGCACGTCGTATCGCGCAGGCGAATTGTTTATTAAGGCCCTGATGGAAAGAAACGCCGGAAAGGCTACAGTTGAAGAGGTAATCGTGCATGGTCAGAAAAAAAGTGTTTGAGGGCAGCGTTGAGTACGTGCAGGTCCTGGACGAGCAGGGCATTGCGGACAAGGAGCTCGAGCCCCAGCTCACGAACGAGGAGCTGGATGGTATGTACCGCGCAATGGTGCTGGTGCGCGAGTTTGACAGGAAGGCAATGAGCGTGCAGAGGCAGGGCAGGATTTTCACTTATCTCCCGGTTGAGGGGCAGGAGGGTGCGCAGATTGGCATAGCAATGGCCACCAAGAAGGATGACAGGATGTTCCCGAGCTACCGCGAGCACGGAATAGCAATTGCGCGCGGCGCTGATTTGAAGGACAAGTTCATTGCATGCATGGGCGTTGAGGAAAGGATACCGAAAGAGTCAGGGGACTTTACTGTTGCAATTCCAATAGGCAGCCAGACTATTCATGCTGTTGGAGCTGCAATGGCTGCGCAGATTAAGAAGGAGGGGCATGCGTGCGTCACATTCTTCGGGGATGGGGCGAGCAGCGAGGGAGAGTTGCACGAGGCGATGAACCTGGCTGGCGTGAACAAGGCGCCTGTTGTGTTCATATGCCAGAATAATTTGTATGCTATTTCTGTGCCGCGCAAAATTCAGACTGCTGCTGCCACGATTGCGCAGAGGGCCTTGGGCTATGGGTTTGAGGGCATACAGGTGGACGGCAATGACGTGCTTGGAGCTTATGTGATTGCAAAGTATGCGCTGGAAAAGGCGAGAGCTGGCGGCGGGCCTACAGTCATGGAGTGCCTGACTTACAGGTTCGGCCCGCACAGCACTTCTGATGACCCGTCGAAATACAGGAGCAAGGAGGAGGAGGCTGAGTGGAGGAAGAAGGACCCGTTCGTGCGCTTCCAGGCGTATTTGAAGGCAAAGGGCGTGTGGAGCGAGGAGTTCGAGCAGCGCGTTGTTGCTGATGCAAAGGCGCAGGTGGAAAAGGCTTTTGCGCAGGCTGAGGCTGAAATCAAGGTGGACCCGCAGGACATATTCAAGTACGTGTTCGAGGAAATGCCGGACACGCTCAAGGAGCAGATGGATTACATGCTGAAAGTTGAAGAGGAGAAGAAAAAGGGGAAGGCATGAGCGGAAAGCGGAAGATGTGATTGCATGGCAGCAGTGAAAATGACAATGATTGACGCCATCAACCTCGCGATGAGGCAGGAGATGGAGAAGGACCCGACAGTTGTGCTCATGGGCGAGGATGTGGGCAAGGAAGGAGGGGTGTTCCGCGCCACTGTGGGATTGCAGGAGAAGTTTGGAAAGGAGCGCGTGATTGACACGCCTCTTGCTGAGTCAGGCATTGTTGGCGCTGCAATTGGAATGGCGTGCAGCGGCTTGAAGCCGATTGCGGAAATACAGTTCAGCGGGTTCATGACTTATGCGTTCAATCAACTAGTAGACCATGCTGGAAGGCTGAGGCTGCGCTCGCGCGGAAGGTATCATGTGCCAATGGTGGTGCGTGCGCCTTACGGCAGCGGCATCAGGGCATTGGAGCACCACTCTGAGAGCACTGAGGCTGTTTATGCGCACACGCCGGGCTTGAAAGTTGTGATTCCTTCAGGCCCCTATGATGCAAAGGGCCTGCTGGTGTCTGCTATCAGGGACCCGGATACTGTGATATTTCTGGAGCCCATGAGGCTGTACAGGTCGGTGAAGGAGGATGTGCCTGAGGAGGAGTATGTGATTCCGCTGGGCAAGGCAAATGTTGTGCGCGAGGGAACTGACATTTCTTTGATAGGCTGGGGCTCGATGCTGAGGCAGTGCCTGCAGGCTGCTGATGAGTGCAAGGAGAGGGGCATAAGCGCCGAGGTTGTGGATTTGCGCACAATTTCGCCTCTTGATGAAAAGACAATTTGCGCATCTATTGGAAAGACTGGAAGGGCTGTTGTTGTGCATGAGGCGCAGAGAACTTGCGGCCTGGGTGCTGAGATTGTGGCAAAGGCAATGAGCCACAATTTCCTGAATTTGAAGGCGCCTGTGCTGAGGGTGACTGGCTATGACGTGCCGGTGCCGATTGCAAGGCTGGAAGATTATTATATGCCTGACGTGTTCAGGATAATGAAGGCAGTGGATGAAGTGATGAGCTTCGGGTAAGGCGGGAAAAATGGTTTACGAGTTCAAGTTCCCGGATGTGGGAGAGGGCATACACGAGGGCAAGATTGTCAAGTGGCTGGTGAAGGAAGGGGACGAGATTAAGGCTGACCAGCCAGTTGTGGAAGTGGAGACTGACAAGGCTGTTGTGGAGCTTCCCTCGCCGCAGGCTGGCACTATTCTCAAGCTCTATTTCAAGGAAGGGGATGTTGTTCATGTTGGGCAGGTTGCCTATGCAATTGGGGAGAAAGGCGAGCAGGCAAGGGAAATAGTGGAGAGTGCGCCTGCTGCTGCGCCGAAAGTGCAGGCGCCTGCTGCCCCTGCGCAAGTGCGGGCTCCTGTTGCGTCTGCTCCGAGTGCTTATGCTCCAGCAGTTTCTGCTCAGTCGCCTCCTGCTTTTGCATCAACTGGAAAGGCGCTGGCTACACCGGCGACGAGGAAGTATGCTGCTGACATGGGAGTTGACATTGAGAAGGTGCAGGGCACTGGGCCTGGCGGGCGTGTGACAATTGAAGATGTGAAGGCGCACGCGAGCGGTGGAGCGCCCCTGACGCCTAGCGCAAATGCTGCGCTGAAGTCAATGCCTGCTTCTGGCCAGGATTATGGTCCTGTTGAAAGGGTGAAGATGTCCGGCCTGCGCAGGGCAATTGCAGAGAAGATGGTGAAGTCAGTGCAGACAATTCCGCACGTGACGCACATGGAGGAAGTGGATGTGTCCATGCTCGCGCAGGTGCGCGAGAGCGCAAAGGGCGATGCACTGGCAAAGGGAGTGAAGCTCACCTATCTTCCGTTTATCATCAAGGCTGTTGTTGGCGCGCTCAAGGAGTTCCCGCAATTCAATGCGCGCTATGATGAGGGGGCGCAGGAAATTGTGGTGAGGAAGTACTACAATATTGGAATTGCCACTGACACTGATGATGGATTGCTGGTGCCAGTGATACATGAGGCTGACGGCAAGGACATCATGACTCTTGCAATGGAGATTGCAACGCTGGCTGAGGAGGCGCGCAAGAGAAGGCTGAAGCTCGCAGACATGCAGGGCGGCACTTTCACGATTACGAATATTGGAAGCACTGGCGGAGATTGGGCTACGCCCATCATCAACTATCCAGAAGTGGCAATTCTTGGAGTGATGAAGATGAAGCCCAAACCGGTTGTGGTGGAAGGCAATGTCGTTTCGAGAAAGATGATGAACCTCGTGCTTTCGTTCGACCACAGGATTGTGGATGGCGCTGTTGCTGCGCGCTTCATGAATGCAATTGCAAAGAGGCTGGAAGACCCGTCACTGCTCTGAGGAATAGAGGACTGATTGCATGGTAATGGGAGACATTGCGAGCGGCTGCGACGTGCTCATAATAGGCGGCGGGCCTGGCGGCTATGTTGCTGCTATCAGGGCTGCACAGCTGGGAAAGGATGTGCTTCTGGTTGAGGCTAAGGGGGAGGCAGGCCTTGGAGGCGTGTGCCTCAATGACGGCTGCATACCGTCCAAGGCTCTGATTTATGCAAGTGATTTGGCTTTTGTGCTTGCGCACTCAGAGGAAATTGGCATAAAGGCGAACAGCGGCGTGAGCATTGACATGGTGAAGATGCAGGCGTGGAAGCAGGGAGTTGTGGACAAGCTGCGCATGGGCGTTGCAGGGCTGCTCAAGAAGAATGGAGTGCAGGTGATGCAGGGCGAGGCATTCTTCAAGGCATCGGGCACTGCTGGCATAAGGACGGAAAAGAACGTGAGCACTGTTGATTTCGGGCATGCGATAATTGCAACTGGCGCAAGCCATCAGGCGCTTGAGGGCCTGCCAGTTGACGGGAAGTTTGTGATGAGCTCCACAGAGGCGCTGAAGCTTGCAGAGGCGCCTGCTGATTTGGTTGTTTTCGGCGCTGGCTACATTGCGCTGGAGATGGCTTCTGTTTTCGCGAAATTGGGAAGCAAGGTGCGCATAGTGAACAGGAGCGACCGTGTGATGAGGGGAACTGACAAGGATTTGGTTGAGGTTGTTGTGAAGAAGCTGCAAGGGCTTGGCGTTGAGTTCGTGCTGAATGCAAGCTTTGAAGGCGTTGTTGATGCTGCAGGGAAAAGGGGCGTGAAGGTGAAGAAGGCTGATGGCACTGAGGCAGTGCTGCCTGCTGACAGGATTCTGGTTGCAGTTGGGCACAAGGCGAATACTAATGGGCTGGGGCTTGAGAATACTGGAGTGAAGCTGGATGAAAGGGGTTTTGTGAAAGTGGATGAGAAGATGCGCACTGATGACCACAAGATTTATGCTATTGGGGATGTTGTTGGCGGGCCTTTGCTTGCGCACAAGGCAAGCAGGCAGGGAAAAGTTGCTGCTGAGGCTGCGTCAGGCTTGGAGAGCGCGTACCATAACCGCGTTGTTCCTGCTGTTGTCTACTGCGACCCGGAGATTGCGAGCGCAGGCATTGGAGAGGAGGAGGCGTTTGCAAAGGGCCTGAAGTATGTTGTTGGCAAATTCCCGTTCCGCGCACTGGGCAGGTCTCTTACAAGGAATGACACTGACGGCTTTGTGAAGATTGTTGCTGAGAAGGAGAGCAACGTGGTGCTGGGAGTGCACATTGTGGGCGCAGAGGCAGGCGAGCTGATAAGCGAGGCAGCGCTCGGCATTGAGATGGGCGCTGTGCTTGAGGATTTGGCTTCCACCATTCACCCGCACCCGACGCTGCCAGAGGCGCTCATGGAGGCTGCGGAGGCGGCGCAGGGCAAGGCCATTCATATCTTTCAAGGAGAGCTGAAGAAGTAGGTGCTGCAATGGCTGGACATGGGCAGGAAGTGACTGAGTATATTGTGCTTCTGCTTGCTGCGCTGATAATTGCTATTCTTGTAATAGGAGTGCTCGGCTGGCTGCCTGGAATTGCGGGCAGCGCAAACGCAACTGCTGCAGGCTGAGGTTGAAGCTGCTGGAAAAAGGCCTAGCTATCTCAGCTCATTCCATTCCTTTGTGCGGTAGCGGGTTTCAGCAAGCTCCTTTGCGCGAGCAAGCTCTGCCTCGCTCCACGCGCCTGCTGAAATTTCCTTGCCTGAGGTGAAGCTGTCCTTCAGCGCAGCGTAAAGCTCGTCGCGCGAGGAGTCGCCCTGCTTTGAAATGCTGGTAACGCGCTCCTCCACTGCTGCAATCATCTTGTCAGATATCTTGTCCGCGCCCACCTTGAGCAGGGAGAACATCTTGCGCACGTCCACGTCGTAGAGTATTGTGCCGTGCTGCAGCAGGATGTTGTTGCGCCTTGTCTGCGCATTGCCGGAAACTTTTTTCCCGAGAACAGTGATGTCATTGATGGGCTTGAATTCGGCCTCTATGTTGAGAAGGTCGAGCGCGTCGATTATCCAGCCGCAGATTACGTGGTATGAGTCGATGATGCCCTTTGGGAAAGCGCTTTCGGGCGCAATAATGCTGTAGGTTATTTCGCCGAGCTCGTCATGGTAGACTGCGCCCCCGCCAGTGCGCCTGCGGACCACGTCGACTCCGGCTGCCTTGCATGCTTCAGTGTCAACCTCGTCGGCGAGAGACTGGAAGTAGCCTATTGAGACTGCACTGGGCTTCCAGGTGTAGAAGCGTATTGTGGGCAAGGAGGCGCCTGCTGCAACTGCCTCGCTAACTGCCTCATCTAAGGCCATGTTGGTGAATGCGTCGTGCTGCTCAAGCCCGACAAGGCGCCATTTCATTTTGCGTCCCCTCCTGCTTTTGCATCTGCTCCTGCTTTTGCTTCCCCGCCTGCTATTGCAGCCTGCGCGAGCTTTGCAATTGTTTCTGCTGAAAAGCCGACTAGTTCAAGTGAGTTGGAGCGCACTGCATCTGAAAGCTTTCTTGACAGCTCGGGCTTGCCAACTGCGCTTATGCTGGAGCCAATGAGGGCAGCTTCGAGCTTCTCCACGCCGTCTTCAGGGTGCATGAAAAAGTCGCCCGTTATTTTCGCGCGGGTGATGCGTGCGCCGTCGTGCTCAAGCTCAAGCCTAACCAGCTTCCCGCCAGCAACCTTTTCGCTCGCTTTTGCAACTGCCATTATACCACTGAAAACCATCGACGTGAAAATTACCAAGTTATAGTGCCTCTGCAAGCTTAAATATATTCTCAGGCAGGAATACAAGTGGCGAATTTGGGAATTGAAACAGGCTGCTAGGCTGCATTAGATTTAGTGCGGTGTTTGAAATGAGGATATGTGAAAGTTGCGGAATGCCAATGGAAGGTGCCAAGGACCACGGCGGGCACGACGAGAGCAACAGTTACTGCAAGTATTGCACTAATTCCAAGGGCGAGCTGAAGGCCCGCGACCAGGTGCGCGATGGCATGGTTGCATACATGATGAAGTCCGAGAAGAGAAGCCGCGAGGAGGCTGAGAGGTTCGTGGAGCAGCACCTCAGCCAGATGCCTGCGTGGAAAAAGGCAGAGGCCAGCGCTTAAACGCTTAAAAAAGTTCTAATTGTTGTCTATTTATGGCCCTGAAAATTTACGACGTGAGCCTCCGGGTGCGCGAAGGCATGGCTGTTTACGAGGGCACCCCGGGCCCGAGGATAGAGTTTGTGAAGAGGATGCCTGAGAGGGGCGCAAATGAGAGCCTGCTTACTTTAGGCGCGCACACTGGCACGCACATGGATGCAGGGCTGCATGCAAAGAATGGAGCATGGATGGTGCACGAGCTGGAGCTGCGCAAGGTTGTGGGAAAGTGCAGGGTGCTGGATTTGAGCGCGCTGGAAGTGGATATTGGGGAAGAGGCGCTGAGAAAATTCAAGCCAAAGAAGAATGAGATAATTGTGCTCAAGACAAGGAACTCTGAGAGGGGATTTGAGAGGTTCAGGCCTGATTTTGTGCACGTGACATTGGATGGAGCGAGCTATTTGGCAAAGTGCGGCATTGCTGCTGTTGGCATTGACTCGTTGGGAATACAGAAGTTCCACTCTGGAAACATGAAGGTGCATGAGATGTTTTTGGAAAATGGCATACCGATTTTCGAGGGGCTGAATCTGAAGGGAGTGCCTGCTGGCGAATATTTCTTTGTGGGGCTGCCCTTGAAGATAGAGGCAGAGGCAGCGCCTGCAAGAGTTATTTTGATAAGTGGGCTGAAGGAGTGAGGCAGAGGGCAGGAATAAGGCATATATTATCTGCGTTCGATAATTGACGTGGGAGGGTGCAATGGCTAAGCTCGCTAGCGGCAATGCTCTGGGTTTCATTGGCTTGGGAAGAATGGGCTCGCGCATAGTGGAGAGGCTGCTTGAGAAGAAGTTCAAGGTCGTAGCCTACAACAGGTCGCCTGAGCCGCTGAAAGAAGTGGAGAAGAAGGGCGCTGTTGCTGCTGCAAGCTATGCAGATATTGCTGCGAAATTGCCCTTGCCGAGAACAATATGGATGATGGTGCCTGCTGGCAAGCCTGTTGACGAGGTGATTGAGGCGCTGCTGCCCTCGCTGCGCGAAGGCGACATGCTCATTGACGGCGGGAATTCAAATTACAAGGACTCCATGAGGCGCGCAAAGAGGCTGGAGAGCTCTGGCATCAGGTACCTGGATGTGGGCACGAGCGGCGGGCTGGAGGGAGCAAGAAATGGCGCGTGCCTGACTATTGGCGGGAAGAAGGAGGATTATGAGGCTGCCCAGCATGTTTTCGAGGCAGTTGCTGTGAAGAACGGCTATGCGTACTGCGGCAAGTCTGGGGCAGGGCATTTTGTGAAGACTGTGCACAATTCAATTGAGTATGGAATGCTCGAGGCATATGGCGAGGGCTTTGAGATGCTGGAGAAGTCGCCTGACTTCAAGCTGGATTTGGCTGCTATTGCGAAAGTGTGGGGCAATGGGAGTGTTGTGCGCTCGTGGCTGCTTGAGCTCTGCCAGGCAGCGCTGGAAAAGGACGCGAAGATGAAAGACTACAGCGGCGAGATCGGAGGGGGAGAGACTGGCACGTGGGCTGCTGAGTATGCGCGCGCACGGGGTGTTGAGATACCGGTTATTGAGGCGTCGTTGGCTGTGAGGGGAAGAAAAGGGGATGCTGACAGGTTTGCAGGAAAGATAGTTGGCGCTATTAGAAGGGAATTCGGCGGGCATGAAATGAAAAAGAAGTGAGCCCATGGCACGCACTAAAACGGAAACTGAAACAAGGGCATTGCAGGCAGCTCCTGCTGCAGAGCAGATGTTTGCAGTTGGCATGAAGAGGAGCGAGACAGGCGTGCACGGGTTCATGCTGCCTGTGCCGAAAATTGAGACGCCAACGCAGGTGCTCGTGCGCATAAAGCAGGTCGGGCTGGACGGCACTGACTTCTCAATGGTCCAGCATGACAAGAAGGACATTGCGGACGGGCGCGAGGAAATCATCATTGGCCATGAGATGATGGGCGTTGTGGAGGATGTGGGCAGGAAGGTCATGAATTTCAGGCCAGGCGATGCTGTTACTATTACTGTGAGGCGCGGGTGCGGCATATGCTGGCCGTGCAAGCAGGGGCAGAGCGACTATTGCCTTACAGGGCAGTTCAAGGAAAGGGGGCTGCACAAGCTGGACGGGTTCCTCACGAAGTATGCTGTTGAGGAAGAGGAGAATGTGGTGAAGCTGCAGCCGGGCACAGAGAAGTTCGGGATACTTGTGGAGCCGCTGAGCATTGCAGAGAAGGCTGTTGAGCAGGTGCGGCTCGTGCAGTCGCGCACCCAGCCGTCGTGCGGCCATCCATCGCATGCGTGGAACACTGACCACTGGGGCAACTGCAAGACTGCGCTGGTGATAGGTGTGGGCACGCTCGGATGCCTTACTGCTGCGATGCTGCGCATGAATGGCGTGACTACTTTTGCAACTGCGCGCACTTCAGAGGATTCTTTCAGGGTGAAGGTGCTCAGGCAGCTCGGCTGCGATTACATGCCTGTTGATGACAAGGGCGAGGGAATTGAGAAGGTTGTTGAGCACTGCCAGCGCGACAGGCATTTGGACATCATAATTGAGGCAGCTGGGGCGAGCGAGCTTGCGCTCAGCGTCATACCTTACATGTCCCGCTCAAGCGTGTATGTGCTTACGGGCATACCAAGGGGCCAGCAGCTCGCGACAATGGACACGAACAGGCTGCTGAGGCACATTGTCAGGTACAACCAGGCTGTTGTGGGCAGCGTGAACTCGAACAAGACGCATTTTGAGAAGGCAGTGGATGACATACGCATGATAAACGAAAAGTTCGGCAATATTTTGGAGAGCTATGTGACAACGCGCTTCCCGCTGAGCGAGTACAAGAAGGCCTTTGCATACGAGGACAGGAACTCGATAAAGATTGCAGTTGACATTGATGCCTGATTGTTAGGCGAAAACCGAAGGAAAAGGGAAGGGGGAAAGAGGTTGCTGGCTATTAGAGTGGCGTGATTGCATGCAGGCACTTGACGAGAAGATTACGCTTGACAGGAAGAGCTTTGAGGCGCTAGTTTCGGAGAGCCGCACTTCAATACTGAAGTCGCTGGCTGAGAGAAGGAAGACGCTTACTGAACTGGCTGCGCAGTTCCACCTCTCGCCCTCAACTGTGAAGGAGCACATGCAGGTGCTTGAGAAGGCAGGGCTTGTTGAGATGAAAGATGAGGGCAGGAAGTGGAAGTATTACGAGCTCACGCGCAAGGGCATGAGCATTGTGCAGCCGCGCGAGCTGAAAATCTGGATTGTGCTGGGGCTTACTGTTGTTGCAGTTGCTGCTGCTTTCTTCAATTTTATTGCAAAGCTGCCAGGGCAGGCTGCTGAGCCAGGGGCTGTTTTCAAGGCTGCAACAGGGCCTGCTGCTGAGGATGGAGCGAGCCTGATGGCTACTGCCGCCGCGCCTGAGAGGCTGATGAACTCGGGCGTGGATGCATTGCAGGCTGCTGCGCCAGTGCCTGTCGCGCCCCCGGTGCCAGTTGACCAGGCTGCTGCATCCGTGCCGCCTGCCTGTATTGTGTCTGTGCAGTCAGCCTGGCAGGCGCTCACGCCAGATATCGTGCTGCTCATTCTTGCTGCAGTTGCCTTCGGGCTGGCTGCAGGCTATTTGATAAGAAAGAGAATGTAGCTAGGCGCGCTTGGTTGGAACCATTTTCTTCCAGCCTTCTTCTGCGAAGCCGAAAAGGGAAATGTGCTGGTCGTAGTTTATGAGCGGCACTGGGCCTTTGCCAGTGAGTTCAACAAGCATGTCAGGGCCTTTTGCAGAGCCCCTGCCCTTTATGTCAACCTCGTAAAGAGCTGGCGCAATCTGGCGCACTGCAATTTGCTGGGCTGAAATTGGCTGGAGCTTGCTGTCGGGATTGCGGCGCGAGAAATCAGAGACCTTGCTGTTGTACCAGTCTGCCACTGAAGCTGCAACGCGCTGCTCCTCGCCCTGGGTTTTCTGTGCAAATACCATGCAATTACCTGCTTCTATTTGCGCTTTTGGCCTTTATATCCCTAAGCCTCAGTCGCGCGTCAGCCAGTATTCCGCCTTGTTCAGCACCAATCCTATTGCCGTGAGCACGAGCAGGCCCATGAAGAGGTTGGTGTAGCTCATGAATTCATAGATGAGCAGATAGCTCATGAAGAGGATTGCAAGCACGGAGGTGATGGGCACGTTCGCTATTGAGAGCGGTATCCTGAATGGGCGCGCGAGCTTGGGGCTTGCGAGGCGCAGGCGGATGAGGGAGAGGTTGTCGAAGATGAAGAGCACAAACATTGCCGAAACTGCAAGGCGCGCAACAAGGCCAAGGTCGCCGTAGAACACAAGGCAGATTGAGAAGATGGTCGCAATGAGCACAGCAAGCCCGGGCACGCCGCTCTTGTTTGTTGAGAGGAAGCGCTTTGGAAGCGCGTGGTCCTCAGCCATGCCGTACATCAGCCTGCTTATGCCCATTAGCACCACTACCACTGTGCTGGATGTGGAGAGAAGGCCGCCGATAATCACAATGAGGCTGAAGGCCGGGCCCCCGAAGGCCTCTGCTGCTACTGCAAGGGAGCCTTTCCCATCAGTCACTGTTGCCACTATTTTTTCGTAAGGCAGGGCTGCTGTGAATGCAATGGAGATGAGCATGTAGACGGCAGTGACTATGACAAGGGAGATGAGAATGGCGCGGGGCAGGTTGCGGCGCGGGTCCTTGATTTCTTCTGCTGCATTCGTCAGCGCCTCAAAGCCGAAGAATGCAAAGACTGCAAGGAGAGCGCCTGAGAGTATGCCGCCCATGCCCTTGGGCGAGGTGAAGGAGAAGGAGAGGCCGCCAGGGCCTGCGATGTTGAGGAAGAGGCCTATTATTGAGAGGAGCGCGATTACTGATACAAGCGTGCCGAAGGCACTGTAGAAGGTCACGTACCTCATGCCATTGTAGTTGAGCAGGCCGAGGAAGACGAGAAGCGCTGTTGCGCCCAGCGTGACGGGAATTGGAAGGATGTTTTGCAGGTACTGGCCAAAGCCCATTGAGACTGTGGCTGCGCCTGCCGCGTAGGCAACGACTATGAACCAGCCGAGAAGGAAGCTGAGGGTGCGCGAGCCTATTGCGCGCTTGGAGTAGAGGTAGCTGGAGCCGTCAACAGGGTACATGCTGGAGAGCTCTGCATAAGTGAGGGCAGTGAATAGCGAGATGACTGCGGCTATTGCAAATGAGAGCCAGAGTGCAGGGCCTGCCTCCACGCCTGCAACGCCAACGAGCACATAGATGCCCGCGCCTATCATTATGCCCAGGCCGAGCATCACTGCCTGCCACAGCCCGAGCTGCCGCTTCAACATGGCACGCTATTCTGTGGAGCTGTATAAAAAGGTTGCTAATAGAGGCGCTTTTTCGGGCTTTGCGCCCATGCGGCCATCAGCGAGATGCATTCGCTGCGGAGCACGCCCGAGGTTATCTGCACTTTTGCCAGCTGCCTGATTTGCGCGTCGCTGATTGATGGCTCGCGGAAGCCGAGCTTTTTCGCGTCAGCACTGTTGGCGCCGTAGACTATGCGCCCAATTCTTGCCCAGATTATTGCGCCGCTGCACATCATGCACGGCCTGCATGTTGCGTAAATTGTGCAGTTGCACAGGTCAAAGCTGCTGAGCTTTTTTGCTGCCTGAGAAATTGCGTTGATTTCCGCATGATGAGTGGGGTTGTTGCTGTGCAGAACCGTATTGTGCGCCTTTGCGAGAATCTTGCCGGCCTTGTTTGCGATGACTACGCCGAAGGGGCCGCCATCGCCTCGCGCTATTCCGCGCCTTGCCTCTGCCAGTGCAGCTGCCATGAAGAAGGCGTCTGGTGCCATGTTCCTGCTATTCGCAACACAAATTATTTAATGCAGCAGCTGGGAAAGGTTAGGCGTGGAGCAGATTCAACAGCCGAAGACGGCAATGCTTGCAAAGGATGCTGGAGGGGGAATGCTGCAGTGCACGGCATGCAGGCGCTACTGCAAGATACCTGAGGGATGGGCTGGCTTCTGCGGCGTGCGGGGCAACCACAAGGGAAAGCTGGAGCTTGTTGTTTATGGAAGGCCTGCTGCAGTGTGGGCAGACCCTGTTGAGAAAAAGCCGCTCTTCCACTTCCTGCCTGGCACGAAGATTTACTCATTCGGCACATTTGGGTGCAATTTCGCCTGCGATTTCTGCCAGAACTGGGACATCAGCCAGGCGCCCCAGCAGTTCAGGAAGCAGGACCCGAAGAAGTGGCGCGAGCATTTCTTGAATTTGGTGAAGCAGTGCCGCGAGATGCCGCCGGAAGTTGTTGTGGAGAATGCGCTGGCAAACGGGTGCAAGTCAATTGCATTCACTTACAATGAGCCGACTATTTTTACTGAGTATGCGCTTGATGTAATGCAGGTGGCGCGGAAGAAGGGCTTGAAGGGAGTGTATGTGACCAATGGCTATGAGGCGCGCGAGTGCTGGGATGCAATGAAGGGCCTGATTGACGCAGCCAACATTGACCTGAAGGCGTACAACAACAGGTTTTACAACAAGCTGTGCAAGGCGCCTGACTATGAGGGCGTGAAAGACTCCATAGAGTATGCTAGGAAACTGGGCATATGGGTGGAAGTCACAACGCTGCTGATACCAGGCTGGAATGATGATGAAAAGGAGCTGAGGGAGGAGGCTGAATGGCTTGCGTCTGTTGACAAGGAGATGCCGTGGCACGTGACTGCATTCCATCCTGACTACAAGCTGCTTGACAAGCCGCCTACGCCGCCTGAAACTTTGCTGAAGGCAAGGAAGATTGGGCTGGAGGCAGGGCTCAAGCACGTTTATTGCGGCAATCTGGGTGCTGAGTATGCTGATTATGAGACAACATTCTGCGCAGGCTGCGGTAAGCCGCTGGTTGTGCGGCATGGCTATCGCATTATGGGCGATGACGTGAAGGATGGGAAGTGCAAGTTCTGCAAGAGAAAGGTGAGCGGGATATGGAACTAAAAATAAGGCGCGCGGCTGTTGCAAATTCCTTTTACGCAGGCGATGAGCAGGTGCTCAGGCGCGAGATTTCAAAGCATCTTGGCGCTGTTGAGGAGCAGAAGCTGCCTGGAAAGCTGAGGGGCCTGGTGGAGCCGCATGCGGGCTATATTTACTCAGGGCCTGTTGCAGCTTACGGATACAAGCTGCTGGAGTATGCTGAGGGAATAAGGCGCGTGATAATTCTGGGGCCTTCGCATTATGCTGCATTTGCAGGCGTGTGCGAGGCTGGCGCTGACGAGTGGGAGACGCCGCTTGGAAGGATGAAGGCGTACAGCATTGCCGAGAAGGTGAATGCAGAGAGGCCGCTTGTGCAGGTTTTCCCGCAGGCGCATGCGCCAGAGCACTGCCTTGAGGTGCAGCTGCCGTTCCTGCAGGCAGTGATGAAAAATGATTTTGAGGTGTGCCCGCTGCTGTGCGGCAAGGTGGATGTGAAGCTGCTGGCTGAGGCTCTTGCGCCGCTTGTTGATGAGAAGACCCTTGTGATTGCAAGCTCTGACTTGAGCCACTATTTGCCCTATGACGAGGCTGTGAAGAAGGACAAGATAGCGAATGAGGCTGTGCCCAGCCTTGACATTGTGAGGTTTGAAAAGCAGGGGGATGCGTGCGGCAAGACGCCCATTCTGGTGCTCATGCACCTTGCCAAGCTTAAGAAGTGGAAGGGAAAGATGCTTGACTACAGGAACTCG
>JBAZVU010000007.1:0-15095 GCA_041660725.1 Candidatus Micrarchaeia archaeon
ATGAGCTTGACTCCAGAGCAGAAGAAGTCTCTTGAGCTGCTGGAAGGGCTCATCAAGCACTACAGCCCGTCGCGCGAGGAGAAGAGTGCGGTGGAGTATCTGGTGAAGCAGATGCGCGAGCTGGGCTTGGAGGCGAAGGTGGACGAGGTTGGCAATGCATATGCAGTGAGGGGAAGCGGGCCTGCTGAGATACTGCTCATAGGGCACATTGACACTGTGCATGGGGATTTGCCCGTGCGCAATGATGGCGAGTTCCTTCATGGAAGGGGCGCGTGCGATGCAAAGGGCCCGCTGGCTGCTCTTGTGTGCGCTGCTGCGCAGCTGGGCGAGGAGGAGCTTGAGGGCGTGAGGCTTGTGATTACAGGCGTTGTGGAGGAGGAGATTGACAGCTCCAAGGGCGCGCTGCACATCATCAGGCACCACCACCCGAAGTATGCTATTCTGGGCGAGCCGAGCAACACTAATGGCGTGACTATTGGCTACAAGGGAAGGCTGCTCGCAAAGTGCAGGGCCCTTGGGCACAAGGGGCACTCCGCAAGCCTGATGGAGAATGCAATTGAGAAGGGCCTGCTTTTCTACGAGAAGATGAGAAGGGAGTTTGACGTGGGCACGAAGTTCGACACTGTGATGATGAATATGACGAGCGCGCGCAGCATGGGCGCAGGCGATTTCAACGTGATGCCCGAGGAGTTTGAGTTCGCAGTTGACATACGCGTGCCGCCGGGCAAGAGCGCCTATGGCATAGCGGAGAGGATAATGAAGATGGCGCCTGCTGACATCAAGGTGAAGTTCACCGAGGCATTGGACGGCGCTGAGACTGACGAGAACCATCCAACTTCCCGCGCATTGGTGAAGTCAATACGCAGCCATGGCTTGCATCCGCGCTTTGTGAAGAAGCTCAGCTCCTCGGACATGAATGTCATCAATTCGAAGGTGAAGACAGTTGCCTACGGCCCGGGAGATTCCAAGCTGGACCACACTGATGAGGAGAGGGTGGCAGTGAAGGACTATTTGGCTGCAATTGAGATAGTGAAGGATGCGGTGAGGGAGCTGGCTGCAAGGGAAAGGAAAGCTACTTCTTCCTAGGCACCTTGAGGTCTTCCTGCTTTGGGAAGAAGGTCTTGAAGCCGAACATCTCAGCGAGAGCGCGGGCGCAGAATGCGGCGCGCAGCATTGCAAGGAAGAAGAGTGTGATGAGCACGCGCGAGCTCAATGACACGAGGCGGTTGTCCACTATGTTAATGAAGCCGGCTGAGGTCAGGAAGGATACGATGGCATAGGGAAGCGCGAAGAATATTACGGCGTAGAACATCCAGTTCATCAGGTTGTAGAGCATCCCCTTGGTGAGCTTATTCTTGGCAGTGTAAAGGGTCACTACAGTGGTCAGGCCGATGAATGCAACTATGAAGTCAAGCGCAATCTGAATCATGTCTGCAACCATTGCGATACACCCCTATTGTTTCCAAGCCCTTGCCAGTTTTCAAACTTTCACTACCCTGTCGCAGAACTGCGAGAGGTTTTCCGTCAGCTCCTTGTCGCTCTTCGTGTCAAGCGAGATGAACACACCGTCCACATTCCACTCGCGTAGCCTGCTTGTGAGGAAGTGCGAGAATTTCGATATTGTTCCGGCTTCGTTGTAAAGCAGCATGGTGGAGAGGGAGTCGAGGAAGATGAATTTCTTGTCATTCTCATTGGCGGACACTGCCTGTGAGATTGCAACGCTCAGGTCGGTCAGGTTTGTTGCCGAGCCCATGAAGATGCAGTTGTCCGTTCGCGAGGGCTGGTCGCCGAGGGTCTTGGTAATGAGGTCCACGAAGAACATGCGAGAGGTGTCTATTTTCTCGGACTTCAGCACTTGAACCAGGCTTGAGTAGGGCCTGTTTACGGTTATGTATATGCCGGCCATCTTGCGCTGGTTCACGAACTCGCGCAGGAGCGCGAGATTCTGGGCCATGTAGTCGACAGGGGAAGCCAGGAAGAGCACCACGAAAGGCTCGGGCAGCCCTGCCATCTGCTTTTCGAAAGCCATAAAATCGCCACTACATATGCGTCTAGATTTAAATACATCCCCTCTGATAGCAGGGCGTATGAAATGGCTTGCTGCGGTTTCGCTCGTGCTCATGCTGCTTGTTTCAGGCTGCGCGCTTTTCGGGGGCCAGCCTGCGCCGGTGCAGAGTGCGCCGGAACCTGCCCCGGAGCCGCAGGCGCAGCCGGAGAAGCCGGCATTTGACCCCGCGTCGCTGTGCGGCAAGGTTTTTGGAAACTATGAAAACAGCGTTTTCAGCGTGAGGCCGTGCGGGGCCGGAAATTACATTCTCTACCGCGGGTGCTGCGGGCAGCCGGCTGCATTTGTTGATGCCAATGGCGTTGAGATTGCAGCTGACGGGAAGTGCACTGTGCTGGGCGAGAACTTGTGCGCCAAGACTGCTGAGGTAGAGCCCATACTCTGCCCGGCTTACGCAATATCGTCGTGCCCTGACTACGGCTCGCCTGTTTGCGCGCGCATAGTTGACGTGTTCGGGGAAAGCTGGCTCGACTACCAGAATGACTGCGTTGCGTGCAAGGAAGGCAACAGCACTGGCGGGCGCATATCGTACGTGCGCGGGGAGTGCGCTGCGCGCGGCATTGACACGAAGGCAGTGATTGAGGAGAAGGAGAGGGCGCAGGTTTACCAGACGCTCATTGGCAAGGAGATAACTCTTTACGCGCAGCATTACGGGCTGGCAGGAAGGGAAGTGAAGATGATTATTGAGAGGACGGACATCAAGTACATGGACAAGGTCACTTACAATGGGCAGGCTTCGTGGCGCGTGACTGTCACTGATTTCGCGGGCAATGAGGAGCATTCCGTCTATCTTTACATGGACAGCGAAGGCAAGAACATCATGGGGCAGGAGCAGAATTACTGATTCTGGTGCGCAAATGCAATTCTTGCAGCTTGGCAGCGCGTTGAAGCTAGCGAATGAGGGCTACTACAGGAGCAAGGGCACGAGGATATACAGGGATTTTGACACTGTTGCGCGGTGCTGCCCGCTTGTGGCGCAGGCTGATGCGCAGGAGTTTGCGTCTAGGAAAAAGGGCGCTGCAGGCGCGCAGGCCATTTACGATTTCGGCATAGGCGAGGGCTCTTTTGCATTTGATTTTCTGGATGAGGTGAGGAAGAGGGATGAAGGGCTTTACGGGCAGACTGGCTATGCACTGTGCGACATTTCAAGAAAGCTGCTGGATGAGGCGCTGAAGTCTGAAAGGGGGAAGGCGCATGCAAGCAGGCTGAAGGCCGTTGAAGTGGATGCTTCAGGGCCATTTGAGTTCTCTGCTGACTATGTGCGCTCGAATGAGATGTATGATGATTTGGCAGCGTCCATGCTCGTGATGAGGAAGGGGAAGGTGTGCGAGGTGCTGTTCTCGCCTGATGGCAAGGAGAAGCAGTATGCTGAAAGCGGCGCGGCCATTCCTGCTGCGATGAGAAAGATGCTGGAGAAGTGCGAGGGCTATGAGCTGGCGCTCAACTCCGGCGCTGTTGCGCACCTGCGCAATGCAATGAAGGCGCTGAAGAGGGGCGGGTGGATTGACATTTACGATTATGGCTATTCCGGAGTGGAGGAAATCCTGGAGGAGCCTGCTGAAGTGTGGAATGAGGGCACTGTGCGGGAGTATGGCGGGCAGCTTACTGTTGACGTGAATTTTGAATTGCTGGCTGATGAGGCCCGGGCGTGCAAGTGCAGGGCTGGAATTGAGAGGGTTTCCGAGAGGCTTGAGGATGCGTTTGGCAGAAAGTTTTCGTTTGTTGATTTGAGGGAGGGGCGCGGGAAAACGTGGGTAGGCTACATGGATGAGGCGGAAGTGAGGAAGAATGCAGCGATGCTGAAGAAGGCGGGCTATTCAAAGGAGTTCATGGATGGCGAGGTGGTGGAGGAGGATGCCTACCTGCACCTGCGCATTGAGAAAGATTAGGCGTATTTTTTCCTGGCAAGCACTGCCGCTATTTCAACCAGCGCAAAGATTATGCCGAGGAATGCAAAGAAGATGAGCGAGATGAAGATTGGCAGGAGAAGCACTGCTGCTGTCACAAAGCGGTTGTTGCCTCCGCGGGCTGAGATGTAGGCAGCTGCAAGCGCGAATACTGGCACGAGCACCCACATTGCCTCGCACAGGATGAAAGAGCCGAACACGCTGGTTTCCTCTGCAAGGCCTGAGCAGCCGCTCTTTATGCCGATGTTCAGTATCTCTGCCTTGACTGTCGGGATGATGCAGGTGCCTGTTGAGCAGTAGCCTTCTGAGCAGTCAGCTGTCTTGGTGCACTCGCTGATTGGGCGGGAGGAGATGACTGGGGGAAGCTTGCATGCATTGTCAAGGCAGTAGCCTTCTGAGCACTGGCCAGTGTAATTGCATGGCCCGCCTGCTGCGCTGAGGGCTGATGAAAGCGGCAGTACGGACAGGATGAGTAAAAGGACAAGTGCGGCCTTCGGAAACGCCATGCGGAACTATCTTCTTCCCCGTTTATAATAATTATTCCTTCTTGAGCGCCAGTATTGCCTGCGCAATGTCGCCATTGGAAGCTGTGAGGGCATCTTGCGCCTCTTTTTCAGAAGAGCCCGTCTGCTCCATTATCAGCTTGACGTCGTCCTCGCTCAGCGCCGCTTCAACGCGCGCCTTGCCAGCAACCTGGTAGTGCGTCTGGCCCTGCATCTCAAGAGCCACCACGTCGGCTGGCTCGATTATTATGCGCTCGCCCTCTGTCTCAATGACAACGCGCTTGGCTTCTATGTGCTTGCTCTTTATGCCAAGCTGGCTCATCATCTTCCCAATCTGCTTAGGGTCCATGCCAGGCATCATAGAATCACAAATTCGGTTGTGACTAAGCTGCGAAGGATTCCTTCAGCTCGCTCTTCCTTATCTCGATGCGCCTGATGGGCGCCATTTTCTTCACCCTGTTGAAGAGGCGCGAGGAAAGCTTTCCAAATATTATCTCCTGCACGAATGCAGGGAAGTCAATCTCCTTTGCAGCTGCCAGCACTTCCGCGTGCAGTGCATTGCGTATCACTGAGCGAAGCGGGGTGCTTATCTTGGTGCCTGTGAAGGCTGAAATCTTTATGCGCACGCCCTGCCCGTCCTTGGTTGTGACGTCAACTACCTCGGCTATCACGTGCCTGCGGCGCCTTATGAGCGTGCGCAGGTAGCTCTTCGAGAGCTCGTGGCCTATGAACTTTGTGAAAGCGCTCTTGCCGCGCACGTCGTTTATCCTGAAGTCAAGCATGGTGTAGGCGTGGCTCATGTCGCCGCTCAGGTCGCTCAGTGCAACGCGCACTATGCGGTTCATCAGGAGCGCATCCTCGGTCGCGACGAGCTGGGCTATTTGCTTGCCCTCGAAAAGCTCAGGCGCATTTACCGTGTACCACTGCTTTGTCTTCCAAGTGTCGACTGTTTTCGCCTTTGCCATCCATAATCACCATTCACCTATTTCACGAGCAGCGCCGCGCTCTCCGGATCGTATGACCATTTCTTTGGAATCGCGCCTGTTCGGCGGTAGTAGAGCACAAGGCGCTTTATCTTCGCCTCAATGTGCCCGAGCTTCACGCGGTTGTGTATGTCGCGCCTGTTGGTCTTCATGTGGCGCCTGACTATTACTGCAGTTGTGATGAGGTTGAGCAGGTCCTCGGGGTATTCTGCCTTGATGCCGCCCTCTGTGAGAATCTGGGTTACGGACTTGCCCGTCAGGTTGAACACTGAGGGGATGCCGTGCGTGTCGCGGAGGTTCTGGCCTATCGCGGCCTTGCTCATGCCCTGCTTGCCCATGTTGATTACGAGCTCCTCGACTTCCGGCGCTGATGCCTCCACCCATGTTGGCGGGGCCTTGGCTACCGGCCTCTTTGAGCCGCTCTTTCCACCCTTCTTCGAATGCAATCTTGCCGTTCAATCACCCTTTGCTTTTTTTCACGTATGATGAATACCATTTTGCGAATTCCGCGAGCGCCTTGCGGCGGTGCGAAATGTTCTGCTTTTCTTCCGGAGCTTCTGCGAATGTCCTGCGCGAGTTGGCTGGAATGAACACCGGGTCATAGCCGAAGCCGTGCGGCCCTGCAATCCTGCCGGCTATGCTTCCGGCGCATTCTGCCTCGAAGGATTTCGAGGTGCTGCCATCGCAGTAGGCTATTGCGCTCGCGAATCTTGCGCGCCTGTTCTTCTCGCCTTTCATCAGGCGCAGGAGGCCGGCATTTCCAATCTTGCCATAAGCCCATGCTGAGAATGTTCCCGGAAAGCCTTCCAGGGCATCCACGAAAAGACCGGCATCTTCCACGAACAGGGGGCGCCTTGCAATTGCAAATGCAGCCTTTGCCGCGTTCTCCGCCACTTTGCGGCAGCTTTCGCTCCTAATCTCGTCAATATCCAAATTGAGAGGTTCTATCTTTACGCCGTAAGCTTTTAAAATGCTTTTGGCTTCGGAAAACTTGTGTTTGTTGGAGGTTACGAAGCTTAAAGCAGTCAAGAAACGCGCCTCTTCGTGGAGCTGAAGTGGGCCAGCAGGAGGAGCGCAGGCAGCGCAAAGGCGGGCAGGCAGCTGCTTGAGGCTGGCTTTTGCGTTGGGGCTGGCCGTTGTCTGTTGGGCCTGAAGGCTGGCCATTCTGCGACGAGTAGATATTCTGCATTATTATTGCAGTCGAAAGGAGATTGGATGCGTAGTTGCTGTGCTCAAGCGACTGGGCGTAGTTGCGCGCATCATATTCTGACTGCGCGAGCTTGTAGCGCGCCAGCGCGTCCTGGTAGGTTGATGCTGCCGACTCAGAGGTAAAGGGCTCGAGGGAGGCGAAAGTGGCGGAAAGGGCGTCAAGAGCTGCCTTGGACTCCAGCTCGTTGGGCAGGGGCGGAAGGTCATAGGCAGAGGCTGGCAGGGGCTTTGCAGTGCCCTTCCAGGTTGCCGAGCCTATTGCAGCGGCATAGCGCTCGAATGTGCGCTGATTCTGCGCAAAGACATCCTTGCCGGGGTAGAGTATGGATTCAAAGGAAACATTTCCTGCGCTGCGGGACATGCAGCCGAGCACGAGGCCATTGATTTCTGCCGAGGTGGTTGCATTTGTTTCAGGCGGTATGCGGCCGAGGCATGCATAGGCCTGCTTGAGCGCGTCAGTGCCGTAGGCATCCACATAGGCGCGTATTATGAACTGCGAGTAGTCGTAGCTGAAAGAGTCCAGCGATGAAAAGTCCCAGGACTCCATGCGGTTGTCCCCGCTTTGGTAATAGTCAGCCAGCTCAGAGTAGGACGAGGAGTAGTAGCTGCTGCCTTTCACGAACATGTCCGGGTCCTCAATGCCTATGTCAAGCACAGAAAGGTGCGCAGCATAGTCTGCAGTGCCCTCCTCAAACCAGAAGCTCTTGCCGTCAGTCCATTGGAGCACTATTGAGTTGAAGCCGTGCGTTGTCTCATGCGCAAGTATTGGCGCAAGGCTGTTGTTGTAGTCCTCGCGCAGGTAGATTATGCCGGCGCCGGTGTAAAGGCCTGCCTCGCTCTCCAGCGGAAGCAAATCATCGCCAGCCACCAGCACTGTCCAGCGGGGGTAGGGCGCTTCGAGGCCTGTAATTGCAGGCAGGATGCTGGCGCGCGAGTCCACTTCGCTCACTTCAGTCCTGAGCTTCTGGTCCACATTGCGCGCGAAAACGTCGTAGTGAGTGAAGGGCACGTAGGAGTAGCCGCCTGCGCCCTCAAACTGCGGCCCGCGCAGGTACGAGAGCTCAATGCAATCGCCCAGCGAACTGATGTGCGCATTGCGCGTGCCGTAAGATGACTTGGGCGTGGAGGTAATGAGCACTGCGTCTTCAGGCAGCGTGATGTCCGCGCTGAAGTGGTCTGTGATTGCAAGGCACAGGGGCTGCGTGATGCGGAGCCTGCCGAACTTTTGCGTTGCAAATGGCGCAATGCGGTATTCGATGTCCAGTGCAATGGGCCCGCCTTCCGGCCCGTTCTTCCCTGTAATTACAAGCACTGGCGAGTCTGCAGACTTCTTGAAATTATAGTTTGTTATCTGGCCCTGCGAGTCGCTTGCCGAGAGCATGGTGGAGTTCGAAGGGAGAATGAGGGTGAGAGTGAGCCTGAGGTTCTTGAGCTCTGTGCTGTAGTTCAGGTGCCAGCTCACGAGCGCGTCGTCCTCGCCCAGTGCCATGTCATAGTGGGAGGTGGTCACGAAAGAGGCGGCAAATGCAGGGGCGAGAGCTAGCAGCAGCACGAACAGAATGCTTGAAAATCTCATTTGGCATCACTTGGCTTTTTCTCCTTCACTGGCTGGATTTTAGAAGCTATGCATGAGACGCTGAACTCGCCCTTGGAGCTGCTGATGGCCTTGGCCCTGAGGGTTGCCTTCAAATCCTGCTCAAGCTGCGGCATGAAGCGCAGCTCCGCCTCCTCCGGCAGGAGCGCAGTGATGCTGTCGAGCTCTGCATTGAGCGGCAGCTTGTTCTCGTTCTTCCACCTGCGCACTGCTGCTGTTATTTTGTTCATTACTTCGCCCTTCTTGTCAGACTCCTCGCTGATGGCATGCTTGTCAGCATGCGGGAAGGGCGCGAACTCAATGCCTGCCTGCTTCTCTGCCTGTGCGAAAATTTGCTGGTAAATCTCGGCTGTTGCATGGGGGGCTATTGGCGCGAGAAGGCGCAAGACAGCGTGCAGGCACTCGTAGAGAGTGTGCTGCGCTGCACGCTTGCTGGGCTCGCCGTAAACTTCTGGGCTGTAAAGGCGGTGCTTCACGTACTCCAAGTAGTAGTCGCAGAACTCGTGCCATGTGAACTCGTGTATTGCGTTGATTGATGTGTGGAAGTCAAAGGCTTCGTAGCCTGCTTCGCAGGTTTCAATGAGCCTGTTGAGCCTGCTGAGAATCCACTTGTCAGCTGCGTGCAGCTCCATTGCGCCTGCTGCTTTTGCATCATAGCCCTCTATTGATTTCTCAACCAGCTTGGACGCATTCCAGAGCTTTGTGATGAATGTCTGAGAGTATTGAATGTCTTCGTACCTGAAGGGCCTGTCGCGCGCAAGCGCCCCTGAGAGGGCCACCCACTGGCGCACTGCGTCTGCTGAGTATTTGTTGAGGAGCTCGTCAGGCGCTATGATGTTGCCCAGTGATTTGCTCATCTTCTTGTTGTCCGGCGCAAGCACATTGCCGTTGAGCAGAAGCTCGTGGAAGGGCGCTTTGCCAGTGAGCATGAGGGACCTGTAAATTGTGTAGAAGGCCCAGGTTCTGATGATTTCAGTTCCTTGGGGCCTGAGTGAGGCGGGAAAGAGCCTGTTGAAGTCCTTTCCATCAGGCCAGCCGGCTATTACTAGAGGCGTGATGGAGCTGTCCACCCAGCAGTCGCACGTGCTTGTCTCGGGCTTTGCAGTGCCTCCGCAATGCGGGCATTTGCGCTCGCCCAGCAGATGAGGGTCAACTGGCAGCTCCTCTTTCTTTGCGCCGAATTCCTTTCCGCACTTCTCGCAGTTCCAGAAGGGCAGGGGCGTGCCGAAAACGCGCTGCCGTGAAATCACCCAGTCCCACTCTATGAAATTGGCCCAGTCTATGAGGTACTGGATTGTGAATTCCGGCACCCACTTCATGCTCTTGGCAGCGTCAATGATTTTCTGCTCATAGCCCTTGACTTTTGCGAACCACTGGCGCGAGAGCATCATTTCAACTGGCTTTGTGCACCTGTCGTGCACTTTCACTACCTGCTTCAAAGGCTCCTTTTTGATGAGAGTGCCTTCTGCCTCAAGCTTTGCCACTATTTCCTTTCTTGCCTCCTCGCACTTCTTGCCAGTGTATTCGCCTGCGTTCATCAGGCGCCCGCGCTCGTCCATTGCCCTTACTATTTGGAGCTTGTGCCTGTAAACCCACACTGCATCTGTCTTGTCGCCGAAAGTGCAGACCATTACAGCGCCTGTGCCGAACTCCTTTTCCACGTCGGCATCAGCCATGAGCTTTACTTTCTGCCCGAAGATGGGCACTGTTAGTTCCTTGCCAACTGATTTTGCATACTTTTCATCAGCAGGATTCACGAGAACTGCCGCGCATGCGTGCAAAAGCTCTGGCCTGGTTGTTGCTATTGTGATTGTGCCTGAGTTGTCGGAGAATTTGAACTGGACGTGGTTCAGAGTTGTCTCGCGGTCCAGGTCGTCTATCTCGGCCTTTGCAATTGCGCTGCCGCAGTGCGTGCACCAGAAAACGGGGTGTTCGCCCCTGTAAACAAGGCCCTTCTCGTGCATCATGAGGAGCGAGAGCTGCACTTTTTTCCAGTACTCAGGGTCCATTGTCCTGTACTCATGGCTCCAGTCAGGCGAGAAGCCAATGCTCTTCATCTGGTTGCGCATGCGCTCAATGTACTTGTGCGTCCACTCAACGCAATGCGCCCTGAATTCCTCGGGCTTGAGGCCCTTGCCGAATTTCGCCTCAACTTTCACCTCTGTGGGAAAGCCCTGGCAGTCCCAGCCCTGCGGGTAGAAGACATTGAAGCCCTTCATTCGCTTGTAGCGCGCAACAAAATCGAAGTAGGAGTAGGAGAGCACGTGGCCCATGTGCAAATCGCCTGATGTGAAGGGCGGGGGCGTGTCTATTGAGTAGACTGGCGCCTTGGAAGATGAGTCGAATTTGTGCGTGCCCTGCTCCTCCCACCTGGCCTGCCACGCCTTTTCCAGCTCCCGCGAGTATTTGTCAAGCATATGACCACTTTTGACGATATGAAATTTTAAAAAGGAGAGATGCGAGCTATAGGCATGTTCGGCATAGAGAAGGTGAAGGCCCGCGAGATTGTTGACTCCCGCGGCAGGCCGACTGTCGAGGTTGACATTTACACTCCTGCTGGTTTTGGAAGGGCTGCTGCGCCGAGCGGCGCGAGCACTGGCGCCACGGAGGCGCTGGAAATACGCGATGGCGGGGACAGATTCCATGGCCGCGGCGTAAGGAAGGCAGTGCACAATGTGAATACGAGCATTGCTGTTGCCCTGCGCGGTCTGGATGTGAGGAAGCTGCGCGACGTGGACAGGGCCTTAGTGAGGCTGGACTTGACTGATAACAAGCGCATAATGGGCGGAAATGCCATCACTGCAACTTCCTTGGCATGCGCAAGGTGCGCTGCAAACTCAATGGGCATACCGCTCTATCAATACTTGGATCCCTATGCGCGCACGCTGCCTGCGCCGATGTTCAATGTCATCAATGGCGGCAAGCATGCAGGAAGCGGGCTGGCAATACAGGAGTTCATGATTGTGCCGCGCGTCGCACGCTCCTTTGCAGAGGCATTGCGCATGGGCTGTGAAATTTACGAGGAACTTGGAAACCTGCTTGTAAAGAAATATGGAAGTAGTGCAAGAGGAGTTGGAGATGAAGGCGGGTATGCTCCCCTGATCAAAAAAACCCGCGATGCGCTTGACGCGATTGAGGAGGCTGTGAAAAGGGCGGGCTATTCAAAGAGGGTTGCTTTTGCACTTGACTGCGCTGCAACGAGCTTCTATGACGCGAAGAAGAAGGCGTACAAGGTGGATGGGAAGAGCCTGTCCCGCGATGCGCTCATTGACTATTACCGCGAGCTGTGCCGTTCCTATCCCATCAGGAGCATTGAGGACCCGCTGGATGAAACTGACTTCGGCGGCTTTGCTGTTGCAGTGAAGAAGCTGAAGCCAGCGATTGTTGTGGGCGATGATTTGCTCACGACAAACCTGCAGAGGCTGGAGAGGGCGAATGAAATGGGCGCTGTTGGCGCACCGCTGATGAAAGTGAACCAGATTGGCACGCTTACCGAGGCTCTTGATGTTGCTGCTTATGCAAAAGGCAATGGGCTGAAGGTTATTGTGAGCCACCGCTCTGGAGAGACTTGCGATGACTCAATTGCAGACATTGCTGTTGGCATAGGCGCTGAGATGATTAAGGCTGGCGCGCCTGCGCGCGGGGAAAGGGTTGCAAAGTACAACAGGCTGCTGCGCATAGAAGAAGGAATGGGTGAGAAGGCCATGTATTTGGGCGCATCGGCGCTCAACTAGCTATTTTTACTTGAAAAGAAGGGAGACGAACAGGTGGTCTTTTTCGTAGGGCGAGAGCTCGATTTTTTCCACTACTTCGAAATGCCCCTGCAGCTCCTTCAGAACGTCATCATAAACCTCGCTGGGCTTTTTCGTGACGTCAATGCTCTGCGATTTTATTGCAATGAGCGCATGCTTTCCTTTCTTGAGGAAGAGCTTTGCATTCTCAACTAGTATCTTGGCCTGGTCTGGCTGCGCAACATCCTGGTACAGGACGTCTATGCGCTCGACTTTTCTCGCGTATGCTGCGGGCTGGCGCGCGTCAGCGAGTATTGGAAGCATGTTGGGGCGCTTCTCGCATACTGAAATGAGGTCGCGCATTGAGCGCGGAGCAAATTCAACGCAGTAGACATTGCCGGTCCTGCCAACCATGTCGCTCACGTGCGATGCAGTTGTGCCGCTGGCGGAGCCTAGGTAGAGGACGTTCGAGCCTTCCTTTATCGGAATTTCCTTGATGCCCTTCATTATCGCTGCTGCGAGCTTGCTCCTTGTCGGGTCCCACACGCGGTATTCCGCGTTGCTGTAGGCTATGAGGCGCTCGCCGTAGACGCGGATGCCGTGCGCAAGGCTGCGCGTGACAAGTGTGCGCCTTGAGCCTTCATTGAGCCAGTAGAAATTTGATGAGGTCTTGTCTAGCTGCATAAAATCACTCACCATATGCTGCATAACATTCAATCATATGTTCGAGAGGTGTTATAACGCTTCAACACTTCAGCGAGCGCAAGCGAGCACTCACCGCGGGGGTTTAGAAAGGGGGTGCACTCACCCCCTTCTCAACGGGCTCGGTGGGATTTGAACCCACGACTTTCTGGTTTCGTCTCCTTTTCCGCTAGCGCTTTTCGGCGCGCCGAAAAGGGCTAAAAGCCAGACACTCTAGCCAAGCTGAGTTACGAGCCCTTGGCATGATTAAGGAGTGCAGATATTAAAATCCCTATTTGACGAGCTTTGCTTCCTGCTCAGCTATCTGCTTCTCGTCAACCTTCACGAAAAGCGGGGAGAACTCGCCTATTTCCGTCCCGCCCTTCAGCAGTTCTGCATCTGCATCTGCCCACTTTATTTTCTTCGCGTCAAGCTTGAGCATTGAGAGGAGCTTTTCGCACGAGAAGGGCAGGTAAGGATGGAGAAGAACTGCGAGAGCAGTGATGCCCCTGCTGCAAACGTAGAGTGTGCGCGCAACTCTTTGCGCATCCTTGTCCTTCCAGGGCTCGCGGCTGCTGAGATAGCGGTTCAGCTCGCCGGAGAGAGAAAGAACTTCGTCAAGGCCTGCCTTCAATTCATATTTTTCTATGAGGCCAGAGATTTTTTCCTTGGAAGCTGTGATGCGCTCCAGAACTGCCTTGTCATCTGCATCAAGCTGCGAAGCAGTGACAGCAGGGATGTGGGAATTTGCATTTCTCTTTATCAGTGTGAGGGTGCGATGCACGTAGTTGCCGATGCTTGCAACAAGCTCGTTATTCACCTTGTCCGAAAAGTCCTTCCAGTAGAAGTCCGCATCTTCAACAGTGTGCGGCGTGATGCTCGTGACATAGTAGCGCAGGTAGTCTGGCGGGAAAGCTGCAAGGTAGTCTTCGAGCGAGACGAACCAGTTCTTGCTCTTGGAGAACTTTCTTCCCTGCAAGTTCAGGTAGCCGCGCACGGGTATTGCCTCAGGCAGCTTGAACTCGCCTGTGCCGTCGAGCATTGCAGGCCAGAAGAGGTAGTGGTGGTAGATGATGTCCTTGCCTATGAAGTGCACTATTTTCGAGTCCTTCCATCGCTCATCCAGCTTCTGCCTGGAGCCGAGCAGCTTGGCAGTGGAGCTCATATAGCCAATTGGCGCGTCGAACCAGACGTAGAAGACCATGTTGTGCTCGCCCGGCACTGGCACGCCCCATTCCAAATCGCGCGTGA
Organism: Candidatus Micrarchaeia archaeon; assembly: GCA_041660725.1. Classification (GTDB taxonomy): domain Archaea; phylum Micrarchaeota; class Micrarchaeia; order Burarchaeales; family Burarchaeaceae; genus JBAZVU01. The sequence goes on from JBAZVU010000007.1 coordinate 13,925, forward strand.
TGTCCCAGTCTGCGAGGCCGTTGTCTATCCAGTTGAGAACATAGTGAGTGACGGCAGGCTGCAGCTCCTTGTTGTGCTTCAGGTAATCGCGCAACTTCTGCGAGAAGCCGCTGAGCCTGAAGAAGTAGTGCTTGCTTGTCTTTGTTGTTGGCTTTGTGCCGCAGTGAATGCATTTTGGGTTCAGAATTTCGCCTGCGGTGAGCGCCTTGCCGCAGTTGTCGCAGTAGTCGCTGTACTGGCCTTCTGACTTGCAGTGCGGGCATGTGCCAACTACAAAGCGGTCTGGCAGGAAGCGCTTGTCCTTTTCGCAGTAGGCCTGAGAGACTTCGCGCTCGTAAATGTGGCCGTTTTCGCTCAGCTTTGTGAAGAAGTGCTGCGCGAGCTCCTTGTTTTCAGGCGAGGAGGTGCGGTAGAAGATGTCAAATGAGAAGCCCAGCTTTGCGAATTCGGACTTGTCCTTCTCGTGGTACAGGTCCACGAACTGCTGCGGCGTTTTGCCTGCCTTTTCTGCAGCTGCAACTATTGGCGTGCCGTGCTCGTCAGTAGCACAGACAAATGCGACGTCATTGCCTGAGAGCCGCAAATAGCGCGCATAGATGTCAGCAGGCAGGTAAGTGCTCCTGATGTGGCCTAGGTGCAATGGCCCGTTCGCATAAGGAAGAGCGCATGTAATGAGGTATTTGCTTCCGTTCTTTGATGAGAGTTGAACCACCCTGCTGTATTCCAATTGTGCACTCGCTGCTATATATAACTTAGCACGGGGTTCCTGGAAGGGGTGTCCCCTTCCATCAGCCGCTCCAAGGCTTGCAGGGGTTTTTAGGCAACCCCGCGTCAGCTATATAAGGGTTTCCGGACTGAAACATAACCCCCTCGACGTCTTGTGGGAGAGAGGTTGCGGGAGAGTGAAGCAGAAAGAAGGCGCTACTATGCCTGACGATTACGATCTAGGACCGCTCATCAAGAAATTCGACGAGTTCTTCGACAGCCAGTACAGGGAGGAAGTGGAGAAGCTTGCTGCTAATTACCCGACCAAGCGGAGCATGGAAGTTGATTACAGGAGGCTGGAGAAGTTCGACTACGAGCTTGCGGACGAGCTGCTGAAAAAGCCGGATGACGTGCTGAAGGCTGCGGAGGAGGCGATTTCGGAGATGTCGCTCCCGAAGATGCCCGG
>JBAZVU010000007.1:15105-16111 GCA_041660725.1 Candidatus Micrarchaeia archaeon
CTTGCTCATTGAGGGCATTGGGGCGCAGAATATTGACAAGCTCATTTCTTTTGAAGGCCTCGTGACCAAGAGGGCGGAAGTGAGGCCGCGCGTGCGCATAGCAATGTACGTGTGCAAGTTCTGCGATGCTGAGTACAAGGTGCCAGTGAGCAAGAAGGGAAAGGAGCCTGCTGTGTGCGAGTCGTGCAAGAGAAGGAGCTTGGCGATAGATGAGGAGAAGTCGTATTTCGTGGATTTGCAGGGCATACAGGCGCAGGAGCCTTTGGAGAAGCTGAGGGGCGGAGCGCCTGCATCGCACATCAACCTGCGCGTGGAAGATGATTTGGTAAACCAGATTGTGCCAGGCGATAACATTACGGTGTGCGGCATACTGAGGATAATACCGCCTGCAAAAGGAAAGGGCGACACATACTCAATGTACATTGATGTTGTGCACATGCAGAAGCAGAAGCGCGAGTTCGAGGAAATTGAGCTGACGAAAGAGGAGGAGACGCAGATTCTTGAACTTGCAAAGGACCCGAAGCTTTATGAGAAGATTATTGGCTCTGTGGCGCCTGCACTGTATGGCTATAATGAGGTGAAGGAAGGAATAATGCTGCAGCTTTTTGGCGGCACGCCGAACTTGGTGCTGCCTGGCGGCGGGCCAATCAGGAATGACATTCATATTCTGCTTATAGGAGACCCGGGCGTGGGAAAGACAAGGTTCTTGCAGTATGTGAAGGACATTGCGCCCAAGGGCATCTATGTGGGAGGAAAGAGCGTTTCTGGTGTAGGATTGACTGCGAGCGTTGAGAAGGATAATGAGTTCGGGGATGGAGGCTGGGTGCTGAAGGCAGGCGCGCTCGTGCTTGCAAGCGGAGGAGTAGGCGCTGTAGATGAGTTTGACAAGATTGATGAGGAAGACAGGGCTGCGATGCACGAAGTGATGGAGAGCCAGACTGTTTCCATTGCTAAAGCAGGAATAGTGGCGCAGTTCAAGGCAAAGACTGCAATTCTTGCTGCTGCG
>JBAZVU010000008.1:0-14785 GCA_041660725.1 Candidatus Micrarchaeia archaeon
ATTGGCAAGCAGCTCCGCGCGCTCTTTCTTGACACCGGCTTCATGCGCGAGGGCGAGCCGCAGCAGGTGAAGGCAAAGATGGCCGAGATAGGCATTGACGTTGAGATACGCGACGTGAGCGAGGAAATTTTCGAGGCTCTCACAGGCCTTTCAGATGCAGAGGAGAAAAGAAAGGCATTCCGCGACACATTCTACAATGTTTTTGGCAGGGAGGCCAAGAAATTCAACTGCGACTACCTGGTGCAGGGCACAATAGCCCCTGACTGGATTGAAACAGAAGGCGGCATAAAATCACAGCACAATGTGCTGGACCAGATTGGCATAGACACGCGCGAGAAATTCGGCTTCAAGCTATGCGAGCCACTATTGCAGCTCTACAAGGACCAGGTGCGCTCTGTTGGCAAGGAAATGGGCCTGCCTGTAGATATCTATGAACGGCAGCCCTTCCCCGGGCCAGGCCTGATGGTCAGGTGCGTTGGCGAGGTGCTTGAGGACAAGGTGCACGACCTGCGCAAGTCAATTGCAATAGTCGAGCAGCACATCACGAATGCGGATGCGCAGCAGTATTTTGCCGCGATATTCGACGCAAAAGGAAGCGCATCGCAGGAAATTTCAGACATTGCAAGGGTGCAGTTCAATGACAAGTGCGAGGCCATTCTCTACGATGCAAAAGGCACTGGCGTGAAAGGGGACTTGCGCTTCTACGGAAACATGGCAGGCCTCAAGCTCGCAAAGCGGCATCCTATCCGGGAACTGCGCGAGAAGCAGCTGGAAATCGTAATACAGACCGGAACAGTATGCAGGGTGCTCGTGGAAGTGAAGCAAAGGCAGGCCCAGGCAGACTACTGCGTTGCAATAAGGGCAATAAGGACGCGCGACTTCATGACTGCCTCGCCCAGCGAAATTGAGTGGGAACGGCTGGATGCAATGGCATCTGAAATACTGGAGTCATGCCCGCACATCTGGCGCGTGTACTATGATGTGACGCCAAAGCCGCCTGCAACAGTGGAGTTTGAGTAGCGTGGGGCATTTGCAATGGTAAAAATAGCAGCTGTAAAAGTGGGCGGGCAGTACAACCACCTCATCATGCGCACTGTGCAGGATTTGGGCGAGGAAAGCGAGCTCGTTCCATTGAAAATAACTCTGGATGAGCTCAAGCAGCAGGGCTTTGACGGCGTGATAATGGGCGGAGGCCCGCAGAGAGTTGAAACTGAGCAGGAAAAGCTCGGCAACCTTGCTGACATCATCAAGAACGCGCCATTTCCAGTTTTCGCACTTTGCGTTGCGCATCAGCTCATCGCACCGGTATTCGGCGGGCGCTCAGGGCCTGCAAAGCAGCCAGAGTTCGGAATGGTTGATGTATTCGTGGACAAGGAGGACGACATACTGAAGGGCATCGGCTCTTCCTTCAACACAGTGCAGAGCCACAATGACGAGATAATCGAGCTGCCAAAAGGCTTTGAAGTGCTCGCGCACTCTGAGAAGTGTCGCTATCAAGTCATCAGGCACCACACAAAGCCGCTCTTTGGCGCGCAGTTCCATGCAGAGACAATGCAGGGCGAAAAGGACGAGCCGATTTTCGAGAATTTCGTGCGCATCTGCAGGGAGCATGCGAAGCGTTAAAGTGGGGCCGGAACAGGGGCTGAAAAACATGCAAACTGCACTTTAAACATACTTATTCCATCGTCGTGGCGGCTAGAACTCTTTTAAAAAATGCCAAGCTTTATATACCCCTGACATTATATATAGGTCGGAACAGTTGTGTGGGGGCAAATAGGCTGGTTCTAGTAACTTGCTTGTGAGCTTACCTGCCATGTTCGGAGCTGAGTGAATGGATGAAGGTATGGGCGGAAGGGATTTCGGAGCAAAGCCGGTCAAAGTCGGCGATGAGCTTGACGTGACCATCGAGGCAGTCGCACAGAAAGGCGATGGAATAGCCAAGGTGCAGGGTTTCGTAATTTTCGTGCCAGGAGCCAGGCAGGGTGAGCAGGTTAAAATCCGCATCACTGATGTCCGCGGCAGGCACGCAATAGCGGAAAAAGTAGCGTAAGTTCCAAGGAATTTACCTGTACAACAAATCTTTTGGTTTTGTTTTTTTCTTTATGACTTTCATGCTTCTGGGGGTGCTTTGATGGAAATTTCAGAGGAATCTTGCCCTGAATGCGGCAACAAAAAGCTGACAAGGGACTACGAAATAGGCGAAATAACCTGCGGCAACTGCGGCCTAGTGATAAACGAGTCAATGATGGACTCTGGCCCTGAGTGGCGCGCTTTCGACAGCGAGCAGGCCAAAGAGCGTGCTCGTGGTGGTGCACCCCTTTCCTACATGAGGCCGAACAAGGGCCTTGTGACTGAGATTGACCAGTATAATCGTGATATTCGAGGTGCAAGGCTTCCAAGCAAGAAGCAGGCGCAGTTCTATCGTATGAGGAAGTGGCATAAGCGAGCTTCAATTGCTTCTTCTACTGAGAGAAACCTTGCGATTGCGCTTTCAGAGCTCAACCGCATTGCATCCTATTTGGGCCTGCCCGAGAGCATCCGCGAGGCAGCTGCACTCACATACAGGAAGTGCATAGAGAAGGGCCTTATCAGGGGCCGCCTTATTGAGAGCATTGTCTCTGCAGTTATCTACGCCAAGTGCCGCGAGTACGGAATTCCGCGCACTCTCAACGAGATAGCGCAGATCAGCGGCGTGAAGAAGAAGGAGATTGGGCGCGCGTACAGGAACATCAGTGCAGAGCTGGACATGAAGATTCCGCTGGCTGACCCGTCCTACTATGTGCCCCGCTTCACTGCGGCACTCGGCCTGAGCGGCAAGGTGCAGGAGAAGGCAATCTTCCTGATGAAGAGGGCCACGAAGAAGCACCTCATTTCAGGCAGGGGCCCGACTGGCCTTGCAGCTGCTGCTGTTTATACAGCCAGCGTGCTTTGCGGCGAACAGCGCACCCAGAAAGAGGTCGCTGACGCGGCGGGCATCACTGAAGTGACCATAAGGAACAGGTACAAGGAGCTGAAGCGCGAGCTTGGCATCCGGGTGCCTGCAGCCCTGGCGTAAGTGTGTTTTATTTCCTTTCTCTTTCTATATTTTTTACATGTCCCAGCGCCAGCAGACTGTTTTGACAATTGCGGCCTCTGACCCTGACGGCTGCGCAGGCATTGCAGCTGACCTGAGAACTTTTTACGCACTTGGCATTCACGGCGCAGTCTGCCTGACTGCAGCAACAGTCCAGAACACCAAAACCTACTCCTCAGCCCATGCCATCCCGCCAGCCACCATCTCAGCCCAGTTAGACGCCGTTTTCTCAGACCTGCAGATAGACGCAGTGAAAATCGGCTTGGTAGTTGGCGAAGAGCAGGTCAAGGCAATAGCAAATGCGCTCAGAAAATGGAAAGCAAAAAACATCGTGCTGGACCCGGTAATGAGCGCGCAGCCAGGCGGAAAGGGCATAATTGACAAGAAAACAGCGAAAGCAATAGCCGCCTACCTGGTGCCACTTTGCACCTTCATCACGCCCAACCAGCCAGAAGCATTCGCTCTCACTGGCAAAAAAGATGCTACGCAGGCTGCATCTGCCCTTCAGCAAATGGGCGCTGCAAATGTGGTTGTAAAGGGCCTTAAGAAAGGAAAAGAAATAGCAGACTTTGCACTTCTCAGCAGCAAGCAAATTACGCTTACAAAAAAGCTCGCAGCCACTTCAACTCACGGTGGCGGATGCACTTTCTCCTCTGCGCTTGCGGCCAACCTTGCCAAAGGCAGAAGCCCTTTGCACAGCCTCGCAGCAGCCGAGAATTTCATCTCCTCCTCAATAGCGAATGCATGGAAGCCTGGCAAGGGCATAGCAGCAGTTGAACCTCTTGGCAGCGCTGAAAAGAAGGCAGTGCTTTCAGAGCTTGCAGATGCAGTAGCGCTCTTTGAGTCAGACAACAATGCAGCAAAAATAATACCTGAAATATCCACAAACATAACGTACTCAATGCCCAATACCACCTCGCCGCAAGATGTAGCTGGTGTTGTCGGCAGAATCAGGCATGCAGGCGGTGCAGCGCGTTCCATCGGCCTCGTGGACTTCGGCGCATCCTCCCATGTTGCGCGCATGCTTCTTATGTTCTCCAAAAAATATCCTGCAATTAGAAGCGCCATCAATATCGCCTACTCTCCCTCTATTCTTGCAGCATGCAGGAAGCTCGGCCTCTCTGTCGTGGTCGCAGACAGGATGATGGAGCCAAAAGAAATCTCAGCAAAGGAGGGCGCCTCACTTGGCTGGCTCGTGGAGAACGCGCTTTCCTCTTCAAGAACGCAGCCAGCTGCAATCTACTTCACGGGCTCAGTAGGCCGGGAGCCCTCGATAGTATTATTTGGGAAAAATCCAGCCGAGGCAGTGCGATTGGCACTTAAAATAGCAGCGAGCATCTGATACTATGCGCAAGCTCCAAGTGCACAAAACTGCAAACCCGAACTCCATGGCTGACTGGTGGAAAGCCAAGAATCCACTGATAGTTATGTGGAATTTCCTTCTAATATGGGCCGCAAAATACATTCCCTCCCTAACTGCAAGACGCGTGCTGCTCAGATTAACTGGCATGAAAATCGGCAGAAATGTAGGCGTGGGCTTGGGCGTGACTTTTGACATCTTCTTCCCGGAGCTCATCGAAATAGGCGACAACTGCGTGCTTGGCTACAATGCCACTATTTTAGCGCACGAGTTCCTGATAGGCGAATGGCGAACTGGCAGGACAAAAATAGGCGCGAACACAATGGTGGGCGCGAACTCCACCATTCTTGCAGGCGTTGACATTGGCAAAGGCTCCACCATTTCTGCAATGTCCCTCATCAACACTGATGTGCCAGCAGGCTCATTTTTCGGAGGTGTGCCTGCAAAAGCATTAAAGCCGGCTCGTCCAAATAACCAATAGTGATGAACGATTATGAGTGCTGAGGCGCAAGCCGATGATTAAGATCTTGAGTTCTGACTCGCACTGCTCGCCAGAACTGCTGCGCAGCTTCGCTGTGCATTGAGTTCTGAATCTTACTGCTTTTGAGGGCATTTTGCCCAGCCTGCCTCCGACGTGGAAAGGCATCCTTTTATATGCCCATCCTGCGTATAGTATATATGGCACTCAGAAGGGAGGAAATCCAGTCAATTGCAAAGGCTTACGGCAGGAACGAGCCAGCCATTGCCACAATTGGCTCCCATTCTGCCCTTGATATCTGCGACGGCGCAAAGGAGGAAGGCCTGCACACTATTGTCATCTGCCAGAAGGGCCGCGAAACTCCTTACCTTCGCTTCAGGCGCATAATTGATGAGCCCATTATTGTCAGCAAATTCTCAGACATTGCCTCGGCCCCAGTGCAGAAGAAGCTGCAGGATGCGCACGCAATCTTCATCCCCAACCGCTCATTCTCAACTTATGTTGGCTATGATGCCATAGAGAACAGCTTCCGCGTGCCTCTCTTCGGCTCGCGCACAATGCTGAGGTGCGAGGAAAGGGACGCGCCAAAGAACCAGTACACTCTCATGGACAAGGCGGGCATCAGGGTGCCAAAGCGCTTCAAATCCTACAAGGACATCGACTCCCTTGCAATAGTGAAAGTGCAGGAGTCAGGCAGGAAGCTGGAGCGCGCATTCTTCACCTGCTCCTCGCCAAAGGAGTTCAAGAAAAAGGAAGAGGAGCGCATCAAAAAGGGCCTGCTCAGGAAGGGCGAGGCTGAGAAGGCAGTCATAGAAGAATTCGTGGTGGGCGCGCTCTTCAACTTCAACTACTTCTACTCTTCTCTCGGCAATGAGGTGGAATTCCTCGGCTGCGACAGGCGCATCCAGACAAACCTCGACGGCATATTGCATCTGACAGCTGACCAGCAGCTTGAGGCGCAGCTCACCTCGCGCAACATCGAGATTGGCCATGAATTGGCAACAGTGCGCGAGTCAATGCTTGAAAAGGTGTTCGACATAGGCGAGAAGCTAGTGAAGGCAAGCAAGAGGGAATTCGCGCCGGGCATCATCGGGCCATTTGCGCTCCAGGGTGCGATCACCCCTGACATGGAAATCGTGATATTCGACCTCTCGCCCCGCGTGCCAGGCTCCCCTGTTCTGGAGTTCAGCCCCTACGGCAAGCATTACTTCGGCCACTTTACAAGCACTGGCAGGCGCATAGCAATGGAAGTGAAGAAAGCTGCCAAGGAAGGCAAGCTGGCGGAAATAGTGACGTGATTGCATGATATCAAAAGAAGAAATTTCCCAAATAGTGAAGAAGTACGACAAGAAAAAGATAGCAATAGCAACGCTCTGCTCGCACTCCGCTCTTCAGATATTCCACGGTGCAAAGCAGGAAGGCTTCAAGACCATTGGAATAGTGACGAAAAAGAAAAAGCCAATGTACGATGCCTTCCCGCTGGGCAAGCCCGACGAATACATTGAGGTGGATGATTACACTGATGCTGCCAGCGTTGCAGAGCAGCTGGTGAAGAAAAATGCAATACTCATACCGCATGGCTCGCTTGTAGAATACGTTGGCAAGAAAATAGAGAAGCTCCGCGTGCCCATCTTCGGCAACAGGCAGGTGCTTTTCTGGGAAGCCAACAGGGACATGATGTTCAAGTGGATGAAGGACTCGGGCCTGCATGTGCCCAGCTCCACAACGCCGGACAAGATTGACGGCCCGTACATTGTCAAGTTCCCTGGTGCCAAGGGCGGCAAGGGCTACTTCATAGTTTCAAGCCCCGAGGACTACAGGAAGAAAACAGAGGCGGCAGTGAAGAACGGCGTGATAAGCCGCGAGGACCTCAAGAATTCGCTTATACAGGAGTACATTACGGGCGTGCGCTTCTACCCGCACTACTTCTATTCGCCCCTCTACAAGAACGGGCTGAAGGTTGGCGAAGGCAGGCTTGAGATGCTGAGCGTGGACAGGCGCGTGGAAACAAATGTTGAGGAAATTTACCGCTCAATAGTTGCTGGCATTGACACAGAGCCATCTTTCGCAGTTGCAGGCAACATACCCATCATACTCCGCGAGTCCCTGCTAGTAGACATAATGGACATGGGCAAGCGCGTGGTCGAATCGAGCCTGCGGCTCTTCGGCGGCATACCCGGGCCATTCTGCATTGAGACCATATGCGACGAGAATTTCAAGTTCAGCGCCTTTGAGATAAGCGCGCGCATTGTGGCAGGCACAAACCTCTACCCAATGGGCTCGCCCTACTCCTGGTACACTTTCAAGGAAGAAATGAGCACAGGCAGAAGGATAGCAAGAGAAATCAAGACGGCCATCAAGCAGAACAAGCTGGACAAGGTTGTCTACTAATCAGAAAAAGTCCCCCGTCGTCGACTGCTTTCCCTTTTCCTTCTTCTCCTTTCTCTTCCTCATAGGCGACGGCCAGACTGTTTTTTCCTGCTTCCTGTAATCAGTTTCTTCAGCCTCTTCCTGCTTTTCCGCCCCTTCTTCTTTTCCGCCAGCTGCTTTCCCCAGGCTTTCTTTTCCAGCTCCCCAACCAGAAACTATTCTCTTCATCCTTCCCTCTTTCTTCTTTGAAGTCCAGTACGCCACCTCATCCTTCGTGCCCTTTGTAATCAGGAAAACAACTTCGCCAGCTTTTGCCCTTCCAGCCCTTCCCCGCCTCTGGATACTCCTGATTTCGCTTGCAACAGGCTCATAGAAGATGACGCAGTCAACGGAAGGTATGTCCAGCCCTTCCTCGCCTATTGAAGACGCCACAAGCACATTGAACTCGCCCTTCCTGAAGGCCGCAATCGTCTCCTGCTGGTGCTTCTGCGTCACCCCATCTTTCTTGCCAACAAACTGCCGTGCATTTATTCCAGCTGCCTTCAGCACCTCGACAATTTTCTTCACCTGGTCGCGGTACTGCACGAAGACGATGTAAGTTTTCGACTTGTCTGCAACCAGCTCCCTCAAAATTCTCAGCTTCGGGTGCTCCTCCGTGACTTTCTGCGCCTTCTCAAGCATGAGCTGGATGCTCGGGTCCTCCAGTATGCCCTGCACTGCCTTGCTTCTCTCGCGCCTGCCTTCCATGCGCTTGAAAAACTCCCTGAACGTGGTGATGCCCTGCGTTTCCAGCAGCTCGTGCGCGTGCAAAAGGTTCATGAGCGTGGCATGAAGTGAAAGAGCCCTGAACTTGCGCCATGAGTCGTGCTCCCTCAGTATGCGGCCCTGTATCTGCATCAGCGCGCCCTTCCCGATTCTCTTTGCATTCGGGAACAAATAGCCGAGCTTCCTCATTGTCTTCATGCGCTTGTCAATGAGCGCTTCCAAGGGCTCGCGTAACTCTCTATAGTCAGCAGGCAGCTCGACGTTAATCCATCTCGGCTCAATCGGGTTCACATAGGGCGCAACATCCTCGTCCTCCTCAGCCCGCATCTCCACGTTTGCAATGCCCAATGTTTCCGTGATTTCAGCAATCTTCTTCCTGTCAGCTCCTGGCGATGCGGTAAGGCCAAGAGTAATCACGCCCTTCTTTGCGCACTCGCCTGCGACAAATGTATACGCGTATTTGCCCACAGTGCGGTGCGCCTCGTCAAATATGCACAGGCCATAGCCCTCAAGCGAGCAAATGCCACTCTTCAGGTCATTTTCAACTGTCTGGGGCGTTGCAATTGCAATAGTTGCCTTGTCCCATTCTGCTTTCCTCTGGTTCGCAGGAGTTTCTCCTGTAATGAGCACAATTTTCTCGGATTCCAGCTCCAAACTCTCTTTCATTTTTTTCTGATGCTGCTCTGAGAGTGGTTTGGTTGGCGAGAGGAACAGCACTTTCTTCCCTTCTGCCAGCACGTGGTCAATCACAATAAGCGCGACTATTGTCTTGCCCAGGCCAGTAGGCAGAACTACGAGCGTGCTCTTGGCCAGCGCGCTGTGCGCAATGTCCTCCTGGTATTTGCGGGGCGCGAACGCTCCTGCCTTGATAAAGCTCATCTTCCTCAGCCAAGCCTTGCAAAAACTTATTTAAATGCCGTTCACCATATGAAAGCACAGTGATTCTATGCCTGAACTTCCGAATGCCTCTGTAGAGCGTCTCATCCGCAAGGCCGGCGCAGACCGCGTGAGCGAGGATGCGACGAGCGCGCTTACATCTGTCCTTGAGGAGCTTGCAGCCTCCATCTCAGTGAAGGCAGTAAGGCTTGCAAAGCACGCTGGCAGGAAAACTGTCACAGCCGAGGACATCAAGCTGGCGAAGTAGCTGGTCTCAGCTGCTCGACTTCTTCACCACGAACCAGATTCTCTGTGCTACTGTGATTATTGAGAGCGCCACTGCGAGTGCTATTGCATATGTCAGGTATATTGGCCCGTACATCGCGCCTGCCAGCATTCCCAGGAACACCAGTATGAGCCTCTCGGCCCTTTCCAGGATGCCGGGCATGTGCTTGACTTCCTCTTCTGGCAGCGCCTTCCTGTGGTCTGCATACGCCCGCGCATAGCTTGTCATCACAGCGCCGAAGAAGATGAGCAGCGCAATCCATGCATAGCCAGGCAGCAGCCAATTTTCCACTCCATAGAACATCAGGCCGAAGAGCAGGAGTGCCTCCACTAGCCTGTCAACCATGCCATCCAAATAGGCGCCCAGATTGGTGACAGCGCCAGTCACGCGCGCCACCCCGCCGTCAACTGCATCCAGCATGGCAGAAACTGCAAAGGCAACTATTGCATAGGCCATCTGCTTCTGAGTGAGGAAATAGAAGCCAACAACTGCCGGCACAATTGACAGCAGTGTCCAGATGTTCGGGGATATTGGGATGCGCGAGCAGGCGATTCCTATGCGTATGCTTATTTTTTCCGCAAATTCCCCGAAAGACGATTTCATCATAAAACCAACTCAACCTTTTGCTATTTTCATCATCTCAGCATGAATCTTTGCATTTGCGCCAGCAACAATTGTGAAGTATTTGTTCAAATCCTCAAGCTGGAAGTCCAGTTGCTTGCCCTCATGGTCCGTAATAGTGCAGCCTGCATCCCGCATGAGCGCCACGCCACTCGCATGCACCACTGAAAGCGTGCTGTTAACATTGAAATAGCCCTCCACCGCGCCGCATGCGACATACGCCATCTCAAGGAGCGCAGGCCCGTAGCGCCTGATGTCCTTTGTATTCTTCAGCACCATTGCGCGCGTGGAATCTGAAATCTCCCGCCCATTGCTGTTGTAGAAGTCAAAGACAACTATTGAGTCCTTCATGTTTTCCAGCTTGCTTGGCTTCATCTCCTTGCCGTTCCTCCACGCGCCCTTTCCCTTTTGCGAGTAGAACTCATCTCCGGACACTAGGTCGAATACATAGGCATCTTCAACGTCCGCAAACGTGCCTCCGTATTTCGCCCTTGCAATTCCGAGAGCATAGCACGGCATTCCCCTCTTGAAGTTCTCGGAAGCGTCAAGCGGGTCCACTACGAACAGGTGCTGGGGCGCCTGCGAAAATTTCTTCAGCCCAATTTCCTCGCTTGCCACTGCGCAGTCCAGCGCCTTGAGCTCGCGCAGCACTATTTTCTCCAAATCCCTGTCAGCCTTGATTGTGCGCTGGCCCAGTGGGTTTGTCGCGATTTCCTCGGCTGTACTGTGCTTCAGCTTGCGCATTGCCTTCTTCGCAATTTTCCTGTAAACTTCCAGAAACTCCATCTTGCCCACCGTCCTTCCCCGCATTCCCTTCATCCTTACCTTTCCCGCTTGCCAGCAATGAACTCATCCACCATTCGCCTTGCAACATCATCAGGATACTGCACTGGCGGGTGCTTCATGAAATAGGCGCTTGGCGAAAGCAGCGCGCCGGAAACGCGCCTGTCAAGCGCCAGCTTCGCGCACCTTACTGCATCCACCATTATGCCTGCGCTGTTCGGAGAGTCCTCCACATCCAGCTTCACATCCATTGTAATCGGCACGTCGCCGAATTTCCTGCCTTCCACCCTTATGAAGCACAATTTCTTGTCATGCAGCCACGGCACGTAATCACTTGGCCCCACATGAATGTTCTCGTCTGCCAGCCTGCGCGTCATCTGCGACTGCACTGCCTCTGTCTTGCTGATTTTCTTGCTCTTCAGGCGCGACCGGTCAGTCATGTTCAGGAAGTCCGTGTTCCCGCCCACATTCAGCTGGTAAGTCCTGTCAATGGCAACTCCCCTGTCCATGCACAGCCTTGTAATCATCCTGTGCAGAATAGTGGCGCCCACCTGCGACTTGATGTCATCGCCTATCATTGGCAGGCCTGCCTTCTCGAATTTCTTTGCCCAGCCTCCATCCTCGGCAGATACTATGAACTCTGGAATTGCATTGAGGAATGCGCACCCTGCCGCAAGAGCCTCGCCTGCGTAAAACCTGGTTGCCTGCGCGCTTCCAACCGGCATGTAGCTGATCATGACTTCAGCGCCGCTTTTTTTGAGGACGTCTTTGACATTGCACACACGCTGCTTCGTATCAACAAGGAAGCTGCCCCTTGTAGTGTCGCCAACGCCGTCAAGCACAGGCCCCTTCTCCACCTTTACGCCTATTTCCGGCACATCCGAGAACTTGATTGTGCAGTTTGGCTCTGCGAAGACGGCTTTGCCCACATCCCTACCCACCTTTCTCTTGTCAACATCAAATGCAGCGACAATCTCAATGTCCGACAGGCGGTACCCGCCCACCACATTGTGCATCAGGCCAGGCACAGGCGGCGAGTCCCCGCCAATCTTGCGATAGTATGTGAGCCCCTGCACCAGGGAGCTTGCGCAGTTCCCGACGCCCGCAATTGCCAGTTTTATCTTGCCCATAGTATCAACCCTGCCTTCCCAGCGACCTTTTAACATTATTAAAATATTTAAGCTTTTGCAAAACAAAGTAAGGCCATGGCGAAGGGAAAGAGCGAAACCAGCGCACTGCGGCGCCTGAAAACATCCCTCACTACTGGCAATTTATGGCTCCACATACTGTCGCTCCTGAGGCGAAAGAAACTGTATGCGTATGCATTGGGGGAAGAGATGAACCGCCACTTTGGCTTCTCGCAGGGCTTCCTCATGAACTACCTAATACTTTACAAGCTGGAGGCAGAAGGCCTGATAGCAAGCGAGTTCGAGGGCAGGCGCAAGTACTACTCGATAACCCCGAAGGGAAGGAAGGAGCTGGAAGAGGCGAAGAAGTACCTGCGCACGCTCTCCACCTCACTCTAGTCAGCCCCTCAGCCCCACTGTGATGAACTGCACTGCCACTGCAACGAGCACGAGGCCCATCACGCGCGGCACTATTATCCTGCCCTCAAGCCCCCACGCCCTGCTCACTTTGTCCGAGAAGAGCATTGCAGCAAGTGCAACAGCGAGCAGCAGGCCTATTGCAATCAGCGTGGTGTAGATGCTGAACTGCTGCGTTAGCAGTATGGACATGGAAATAGTGCCAGGGCCTGCCATGAGCGGGCTTGCAAGCGGCACGCCTGCAATGTCTTCCGCAGACACCTTCCTGCTTTTTGAAATGCCCGCAACATTCTGTATTCCCATTAGCAGGAGCACAAGCCCGCCTGCAATGCGGAAGCTTCCCATGCCCACCCCGAGGAAGCTGAGGAATGCTGCGCCGAAAAGCGCTGAGAACGTGACGATGAGCGCGGATATGATTGTCGCGCGCACTGCAAGCACCTTCTTCTGCTCCCGCCCCATGCCCTCGGAAAGGGTCATGAAATAGACTGCGATGTTGAACGGGTTGAACACGGCCAGCAGCGCTGCTATGGAAAATACAAGCCCTTCAAGCATGAAAAACACCCTATTTCCTCAGACGCCCCATCCAACGGCCCGCCAGCCCGCATTCCGGCAGCCGTCATACGCCCCATCCGTTTCTTATGAACTCCACGGCTATTGCCGCAAGCAGCAGGCCGCTTATCCTCGAAAGCACTTCATTGCCAGAGGGGCCTATGAACCTGTAAATTGCATCCGCGCACTTCAGCACAATCCACATTGCAGCTGTTGCCAGCACAATTGCCAGCAGCACGTCGTACATCCCGTAAGTTGCAGCCAGTATTGTCGCGGTCGTCATTGCGCCCGGCCCTGTGATGAGCGGCACAGCAATGAGCACAATCGCAACATCCATCTTCTCCTCCCTGTTCTCGCCGAAAGTGATGCCCATTACCATTGCTATTGACATGAGCAGGAGCAGTATGCCGCCGCCCACCATGAAGCTCGCCATGGACACGCCTATCAGGGAGAGGAATGTGGGCCCTATGATTGTGAACACGATTAGAGTTACGCCCGCCACGAGAGCTGCCTTGTTCGCGGCAAACGCCTTCTCCCTTGCGGGTATGTGCCTGAGCATTGTCAGGAAAACCGGAAGGGACGCGAACGGGTCCATCATCAGGAACAGCACAACTGCTGCCCGAAAAACATGCTCAAGAGTCATTGTCCCGCCTTCCTTTCCTACAACTCGATTTCCAGCCCGTCGTGCGCAATCTCACTTTGGGCGAATATCTTCCGCGCCTCTTTCAGCAGCCCGCTTGCATCCTCATAGCGGTTGCTGATGTGCGTAATCACAAGTTTCTTCACTTTCGCCTCTTTCGCAACCTTTGCTGCGTCGGAAACTGTCGCATGCTCTTTTTCTTCTGCCTCCTTTTTAAGCTCATCGCCAAACGTGCCCTCATGCACCAGCAAATCAGCGCCCTTTGCAGCCTTCACAACTGCATCGCACTTCATGGTATCGCCAGTGTAAACAATCTTCCTGCCCTTCTTGGGGATGGTTACATCTTCAATGGCAATCTTCTTTTTTCCAACAATCACTTCACCCTTCTGCTCCAGCTCGCGGAACATCAGGCCCTTTATGCCCAGCTTGTCGCACTTTGCCTTGTCAAAGTTCCTGCCTGTGCTTTCCTCGAATGAATAGCCCAGCGAGTTGCTGCCGTGCTTCACTGCAAATGCGCTTACTGCAAAGCCCTCGCCCTTGTAAGCTTCCCCCTCGCCGACATCATGCACCTGCAGGAAGCCGTAATTGCACCCAAGGCCCTCTATTTTCCTCGCAGTGCCGCGCGGCCCGAAGACCAGCAGCTTCTCAGTGGGCTTCCTGCCAATCATGTTCAAGGTATGGCACAGCCCCGCCACCCCGAGGTAATGGTCAGCGTCAAGGTGCGAGATGAAAATAGCCTTTGTCTTTGCATAGCTCATCCTGAACCTCATCATCTGCCTCTGCGTGCCCTCGCCGCAGTCGAACAAATAGACGTCGCCGTCATGCCTCACTGCAACTGATGCAAGGTTCCTCTGCACGCTGGGCACGCTTGCGCCTGAGCCCAGGACCACCACGCGAATCATGAATAGATTATAAAAAACAACCTATAAAAACGGACAACAGGGATGTGGGGGTAGATTTGATGGATTTTGAGCTCATGAAGAAACTTTCAGAGGCGTCAGGCGTGCCTGGCAGCGAGCATGAGGTTGCAGACATCATGCTAAAGGGCTTCAGGGCAGCTGGCTTCACTGTCAGGCAGAGCAAGATGGGCGACGTGATTGCGGAGAAAAAAGGCAAAGGCCCGAAAATAATGCTGGGCGCGCACATGGACGAGATAGGGCTTGTTGTAAAGGGCATTGACGACAAGGGCTTCCTGCGCTTCATGAAAATCGGCGGCATTGACGACCGTGTGCTTCCAAACCAGCGCGTGGTAGTGCTCACTGAGAAGGGCAAGGTGCACGGTGTGATAGGCGCAAAGCCGCCGCACTCGCAGGAGGATGACGAGGGCAAGCGCGCGATAAAGTCCAAGAGCATGTTCATTGACATTGGCGCCTCATCAAAGAAGGAAGCTGAGAAAATGGGCCTGCGCATAGGCGACCCCATTTCCTTCTCCTCGCCATT